>NZ_JAJCGR010000002.1:0-270009 GCF_020553125.1 Blautia sp. MSK20_18 | reverse complement strand
ATGCCGACTCTCTGGACAAACAGCTATTTTGTATCGACGGTAGGCGGTGCTCCGCAGGAAACAGTAAAACAGTATATTGAAAACCAGAAAACATCGCAGAGACAAAAGGATAAGATGGGATAATGCAAAAAGGAATTAAATTTAGAATCTACCCGAACAGAGAACAGAAAAACTTCATCCATCAGACCCTGGGATGTTGCCGGTTCATCTACAACCGGGGACTTGCCATGCGTAAGGAAGGCTATGAAAATGGGGAAAAGATCGGCTATTCCCAGACTTCCGCCATGCTGACTGAACTGAAAAAGCAAGAGGAGTTTGCCTTTCTGAAAGCAGCAGATTCCATTGCATTACAGCAGTCTTTGCGGGATCTCGACCGGGGATTTGTGAATTTCTTTGAGAAACGGGCTTCCTATTGAAGGGGGCGATTTCCTGTAAATTCAAATCGTTTTCTACCTGTAAGATCATTCCGGGGAAGACGGTCAAATAAAATGAAAATACAGATGAGGAGAAAATAAAATGTTATTTTTTGTAAATGATTATTGCGAGGGAGCGCATCCGGCGATCCTCCAGAAGCTTCTGGAAACCAATATGGAGAAGCTTTCCGGCTATGGCACGGACAAATACTGTGATTCTGCCAAGGAGAAGATCCGTAAAGCCTGTGGCTGCCCGGATGCAGAGGTGTTTTTCCTGGTGGGAGGAACCCAGACCAATGCCACGGTCATAGGTTCTGTCCTGAACCGTTATGAAGGTGTTCTTGCGGCGCAGACCGGACACGTAAGCTGTCATGAGGCCGGAGCAATCGAGTATACAGGACATAAGGTACTGACACTTCCGGCAGAAAACGGAAAGATCAAAGCAGAAAGTATCACAGATTATGTGGAAACTTTTTATGGGGATGAAAGTCACGACCATATGGTATTTCCGGGAATGGTTTATATTTCTCATCCGACAGAGTACGGAACACTTTATACGAAGAAAGAGCTGGAGGAAATTTCCGAGGTATGCCATAAATACGAGCTTCCACTGTTTCTGGACGGAGCAAGACTTGGCTACGGTCTGGTAAGTCCGGAAGCAGATGTGACACTTGAGGATATCGCCAGATGTACAGATGTGTTCTACATCGGCGGAACCAAGGTAGGAGCACTCTGCGGTGAGGCAGTGGTCTTTACGAAAAAAGCTCCGAAGCACTTTATGACTATGGTGAAGCAGCAGGGAGCCCTTCTGGCAAAAGGCCGTCTTCTGGGAATCCAGTTTGACACACTGTTTACCGATGATCTGTATACAAGGATCAGCAAAAATGCTATTGAAACAGCTATGAAGCTGAAAAGAGCCCTTCAGGAAAAAGGATATCAGCTTTTCCTGGATTCTCCCACGAACCAGCAGTTTGTAGTTTTGGAAAATAAAAAGAAAGAAGAACTGGGCAAAGAAGTTCAGTTTGATTTCTGGGAAAAATATGATGAAGATCATACAGTGATCCGTTTTGCCACAAGCTGGGGAACAAAAATGGAAGATATTGACGCACTGATCGAGTTGCTGTAGGGCTGTCGGCAGACGATAAAAGAGATGAGATGGAAAAACTCCGTGAGGTCCGGGTGAATGCAGACCTCACGGAGTTTTTGTTTTCGAAAATTATAACTTCTTACCCTTCTCAGCAGCTGCGGTAAGCGCTTCGAATACGGCACTGCGGAAGCCGCTCTTTTCCAGGGTGCGGACACCTTCAATGGTAGTTCCTGCCGGTGAGCAGACCATGTCTTTCAGGTCTCCCGGGTGTCTGCCGGTTTCCAGAACCATTTTTGCGCTGCCGAGAACAGTCTGGGAAGCAAATTTATAAGCCTGTTTACGAGGCATTCCCTGGCTGACAGCGGCATCTGCCATGGCTTCGATAAACATAAACACATAAGCAGGTGAACAGCCGCCTACAGCGCCTGCGGCGTCCATCAGACGCTCCGGTATCACTTCGGTACAGCCAAAGCTGTCTGTGATCTTAAGGATTTCTGCCAGTTCGTCTTCCGAAACCCGGTCATTGGTACATACAGCAGTCATTCCGGCCCCAACCTGTGCAGGAGTATTAGGCATAAAACGGACAACTTTCAGAGGAAGACCGGCTTTTTCTTCCAGCCATGCAAGAGTCTTGCCGGGAGCGATTCCGATGATGGTGTGCTCTGTCGTGAGACTGTCGTGGACCTCTGTGAGAACTTCCTCATAAAACTGCGGCTTTACTGCAAGAACGACAGTTTTTGCAGATCTGACTATTTCATTGTTATCCAGAGTGGTGACAACACCAAGAGTTTTTTCACTGCGCGCTCTGCCTTCGTCTGTAAGGTTGGAAACAATGATCTCGTCCTTTGAAAAGATCCCCTGACGGAGAATACCGCCGATCATGGCAGAGGCCATATTTCCACATCCGATAAATCCAATCTTCATAAACAAAAATCCTCCTTGAAATTTATAAAAAAGGACACGCCTGACTGCGTGCCCTCTTTGGCAATGAAAGCAGATAACGGGAATCGAACCCGCCTCCTCAGCTTGGGAAGCTGATGTTCTACCGATGAACTATATCTGCCTGCATTACTAATTATAGCACCTGAAATAAGAAATACAAGTGCGATTTACGATACCAGTCAGTGATCGCTCTGCGTTACTGTTCATTGGTAATATTCCGCGAAGCGTGTTACTGAGAACGGAGTGAACAGTAATCACTCTGCCAGCCCTGGCTCATGGTACTGTTATGATATCTGGTGGAATAAGTTACATCTTCTCCGAACCAGTCCGGCGCAGTGTAGGCATTGGCGGCTTCCTCTGTAGGAAATTCCACCTCAGCCAGAAGAACTCCCTCGTATTCTCCGTGGAACACATCCAGTTCAATAAAAAGTCCGTCTTTTTCCGGGATCACATAGCGGTCCTTGGTAATGAGGATACCGTCTGCTTTAGGCTTCAGATGCTCATAGGCTTCAGCGGTGAGCGGAAGATTATATTCTTCACGGCTCATGAGACCCCTGGATTTGTAAGTAAGAAAATAGTCATCATCCTGCCGGCGGATGCGGACAACAGGGGAAGTGCAAAGATACCCCTGCTCGATCCTGTGGCAGGGATAGGAAGCCAGATCCTGCGGAAGGTCATCCTTCCGGATCAGAAATTTACGTTCGATCTCCATATAAAAAACCTCCGGGTTTGTGAAATGAAAAGATATTATGTTCAGTCTACAGGAAAAAAACAGGATTTGCAATGGCATATCTGTTGAAATTTCTTGACATTTTCAGATGAAAAAAGCATTATGGAAGGGAATGGGGAATACAGAAAATATTTATGGATTTTATAAAAGAAAGGATGAACAGGATCATGAGTAAAGTATATATTTTTTTCGCAGATGGTTTTGAAGATATTGAAGGACTGACCGTGGTAGATCTGATGAGAAGAGCCGGGATCGACATCCAGACAGTATCTATCAAAGAGACAAAAGAGATCAGAACCTCTCATGGGATCGATCTTCTTACAGACCGTACCTTTGGAGAATGTGATTTTTCCGATGCGGATATGCTTGTAATTCCGGGAGGAATGCCGGGAACAAAATATCTGGAGGAATATAAACCGCTGACTGAGCTTCTGACAGATTTCTATCAGAATGGTGGCAAGGTAGCAGCTATTTGTGCGGCACCAGGTATATTCGAGAGACTTGGATTCCTGAAAGGCAGAAATGCTACATCGTACCCATCTGTTATGGAACAGCTTAAAAGTGCCAGAACATCTCTGGAGCCTGTAGTGGTAGATGGAAATGTAACTACCAGCAGAGGCCTTGGAACAGCCATCGATTTCAGCCTTTCCCTGATCGGACAGCTGGAGGGAAGCGCAAAGGCAGAAGAGATCGCTGAATCGGTGGTGTATGTAAGAGCATGAAAAAAGAGATGAAACAGGTCCTGTGGATAGTGGCGCTTTTTGTTATACTGATGACAGCCACAGGAAATTTGGTGTCAGCTGCCGGCTTTGACTGGTCGGATGATACATTCGGGAATGCTTGCAAAAAAGTGTATTCCGTATCTTTCAGGTCAGGCGGAGGAGCCTCCTCTGCTATATATAAAAAATTGGAAAAGAAACAGAAATATGGTTCCATGATCACGATTCCCAAAGTGCCGCAGGTCCCAACAGGATATCAGGCAGAAGGATGGTCTCTGAAAAAAGGAGGAGCGGAGGCAGGATATAAGCCGGGAAAAAAATATTTTGTAAAAAGAAATGTAACGTTTTATGCAGTGATAAAAAAGAAGAACAATCCCAAACTGATCCTGCACAGGAATGACGGAGATATCTACAAGATCATCCAGGCTCCAAGCGGAAAACTGAAACTACCGGTGATGGCCAATGAAGAGAATTATACATTCCTTGGATGGTCTACCAGGGCAGGTCAGAAGACCGCACCAAGGTATGAAGCCGGACAGGTGATCACAGTCAGTGGGACCATGCATCTCTATGCGGTGAGATTCTGGCGGTATCAGGAACCGAATCTGGTCAGGAACAGCTTTCATTATCCTGAGAATTACGAAAGGATCATCTTTGTGGGAGATTCCAGGACATATGGTCTTCAGAAGGTATTGTACGAACAGTTTGGAAAGGAGTATGTGGACATCCATGTCAGCTTTGTATGCTGTTCTAATACGGAACTGGGCTGGCTGAAGTCAACGGGCGCACAGGCTCTTTTGAAAGAAATAGAAAAATATCGTAAAAATGAAAAATACGCAAAGATCGCAGTGGTGTTTAATCATGGTATCAATGATCTCAGAGATATTAACGGAAAACAGGATCTGAATGATAGACTCTCACAGTACGTGTCTTATATGAAAAAGCTGGGAACAAAGCTTTCCATGAAAAACTGCAGTCTGTATTATATGTCTGTGAATCCGATCAATGGAGGGGAAAAGGGAAGTACCAAGAATCGTAAATGTGAGGATGTCCGGACTTTTAACAGCGGTCTTGCCGGTGAGCTTGGAAGTCAGTACCACTATATTGATGTTTACAGTTATCTGATGCGGACCGGATATGGTACTGTATCCAATACGGGAGACGGTACAGACGATGGTGTTCATTATACGCCTAAAACTTATAAAAGGATTTTTACATTTTGTCTTAACAACATAAGAAAGACAGAAAATTACTTTAACATTGAGGACGTGGGCAGCTGAGAAATGCCCTGTGGGGGCATATGGAAAACTGAAAAAAATACTGGCGTTTTTACAGTGGTTATGCTATACTACAGAAATGACTGTAAATATATAATGCGAGTGTTAACTATTTTATATAAGGTATTTACTCGATATGATTAAGGAGGAACAAGAAACATGAGTTTACAGGTGGAGAAAATGGAGAAAAACATGGCGAAACTTACAATCGAGGTTTCCGCCGAGGATCTTGACAAAGCAATGCAGAATGCATATCAGAAAGCAAAAGGCAGAATTTCTATTCCGGGATTCCGTAAAGGAAAAGCTCCAAGAAAAATGATCGAGCAGATGTACGGAAAGGGAGTATTCCTTGAGGACGCTGCAAACGCTCTGATCCCTGAGCATTACAGCAAAGCACTTGCTGAGTGTGATCTTGAGATCGTTTCCCAGCCTAAGATCGATGTAACACAGGTTGAGCCTGGCAAACCATTTATCTTTACAGCAGAAGTAGCTACTAAACCAGAGGTAACTCTTGGTGACTATAAAGGACTTGAGGTTCCGAAGTCTGAGACAGAGGTAACAGACGAGGAAGTTGAGGCTGAGCTTAAGAAAGAGCAGGAGAAAAACTCCAGAACCATTACAGTTGAGGATCGTGCAGCACAGAACGGCGATACAGCAACTATCGATTTCGAGGGCTTCGTAGACGGTGAGGCATTCGAGGGCGGTAAAGGAACAGACTATCCGCTGACACTTGGTTCCAACACCTTCATCCCGGGATTCGAGGAGCAGCTTGTTGGTGCTAACACAGGTGATCACGTAGAAGTTAAGGTTACATTCCCGGAGGAGTATCAGGCAAAAGAGCTGGCTGGCAAAGAAGCTGTATTCCAGTGCGATGTTAAGAAGATCGAAGCAAAAGAGCTTCCGGAGCTTGACGATGACTTCGCTAAGGATGTATCTGAGTTTGATACACTTGCTGAGTACAAGGAAGACGTTAAGAAGAACCTGACAGAGAAGAAAGCAGAAGATGCACGTCGTGCAAAAGAAGATGCAGCAGTAGATAAAGTGATCGAGAATGCACAGATGGATATTCCGGAGGCAATGATCGAGACACAGACACGTCAGATGCTTGACGATTTTGCAAGAAGAATGCAGTCCCAGGGTCTTTCCATGGAGCAGTACTTCCAGTTCACAGGCCAGAGCGTTGACAAGATGATGGAAGACATGAAGCCACAGGCTCTTAAGAGAATCCAGACAAGACTTGTTCTTGAGAAGATCGCTGAGGTAGAGAACATCCAGCCAACAGAGGAAGAAGTTAACGAAGAGATCTCCAAGATGGCAGAGATGTACAAGATGGAAGCAGACAAATTAAAAGATCTCATCGGTGAGAACGAGATGGAGCAGATGAAGAAAGATATGGCTGTTCAGAAAGCTGTTACATTAGTTGCCGATGCAGCTGTAGAGGCGTAATAAACCTCGGAAATGGAGGGCAAAATGAGTTTAGTACCTTACGTCATTGAGCAGACCAGCAGAGGAGAAAGAAGTTATGATATCTATTCAAGACTTCTTAAGGACCGAATCATTTTCCTTGGAGAAGAGGTAAACGATGTCAGTGCGAACCTGATCGTTGCGCAGCTTCTCTTCCTGGAAGCAGAAGATCCTTCCAAGGATATCCAGCTTTATATTAACAGCCCGGGTGGTTCTGTAACTGCCGGAATGGCAATTTATGATACAATGCAGTATATCAAGTGCGATGTATCTACGATCTGCCTTGGAATGGCAGCCAGCATGGGAGCTTTCCTCCTGTCCTCCGGTGCCAAAGGCAAGAGATATGCACTGCCGAATTCGACGATCATGATCCATCAGCCATCAGGCGGTGCACAGGGGCAGGCTACAGAGATCCAGATCGTAGCTGACCAGATCGCAAAAACCAAAAAGAAGCTGAACGAGATTCTTTCTGCGAATACCGGACAGCCTCTTGAAATTGTGGAAAAAGATACTGACCGTGACAACTATATGACAGCGGAAGAAGCTAAGGCATACGGCCTGATCGACGGTGTTGTGATCCACAAATAATGCGTAAGAAAAGACTCCTGTAAAGACACAGGAGTCTTATCTTGCTTTAAAAAGGAATTTTAAATGTCTGCGAGAGACGGACATTTACGCTTAGAAAGGAAACAAAAAGATATGGCAGATAAAGTAAAAGAAGGAAAGGTAAGATGCTCCTTTTGCCATAAGACTGAAGATCAGGTACGCAAGCTGATCGCAGGTCCGGATGGAGCATATATTTGTGATGAATGTATCGGGATCTGCTCCGAGATCATGGAAGAAGAATTCAGTATGTATGATCATGAGGCAGATTATGAAACAGGGATCAACCTTCTGAAACCGGAAGAGATCCACAGTATCCTGGATGAGTATGTGATCGGACAGGATGATGCCAAGAAGGCACTTTCCGTAGCTGTTTACAATCATTACAAGAGGATTCTTGCTTCAAGAAACCTGGACGTGGAGCTGCAGAAGAGTAATATCCTGATGCTTGGTCCGACCGGTTCCGGTAAGACACTTCTTGCACAGACACTGGCAAGACTGCTGAATGTTCCTTTTGCCATCGCAGATGCCACTACTCTCACAGAGGCAGGTTATGTTGGCGAGGATGTTGAGAACATTCTTCTGAAGATCATTCAGGCAGCAGATTACGATATTGAACGTGCGCAGTACGGAATCATTTATATTGATGAGATCGACAAGATCACAAGAAAATCCGAGAACACTTCCATTACCAGAGATGTGTCCGGTGAGGGCGTACAGCAGGCACTTCTGAAGATCCTGGAAGGAACCGTTGCAAGTGTTCCGCCGCAGGGCGGAAGAAAGCATCCGCATCAGGAGTTTATCCAGATCGATACGACAAACATCCTGTTCATCTGCGGTGGTGCTTTTGACGGACTGGAGAAGATCATCGAGGCAAGACAGGATACCAAATCCATTGGTTTCGGGGCGGAGGTTTCCGAAAAGGAAGACCGCAATGTGGGCGAAGTTCTGAAGGAGGTTATGCCGGAGGACTTTATTAAATTCGGTCTGATCCCGGAGTTTATCGGACGAGTTCCGGTCGTGGTAACCTTGGATTCTCTGGATGAAGAAGCACTGATCCGTATTCTGAAGGAGCCTAAGAATTCCCTCACAAAACAGTACGACAAGCTTTTTGAGCTGGATGGCGTGCAGCTTGAGTTCCAGGATGAAGCACTTGAGACAGTTGCCCGGAAATCTCTTGAGAGAAAAACAGGTGCCAGAGGACTTCGTGCCATCATGGAGCATACCCTGATGGATCTGATGTACAAGACACCATCGGACGACACCATCCGTAAGTGTATCGTCACAAAAGAGGCAGTGGAGGGAACCGGAGAGCCGGAGATCATCCACGGGGAGGCCAAGGCTCCTGCAAAAAAAGCAGGACGCAAAACATCCCGTTCGAGAAAGAAAGGCAAGCCGGAAACAGCTTGATGAAGGGAATGACATAAATGACAAATCAGGTCAATATATTGCCAATGATCGCTCTCCGTGGGACTACAGTCCTTCCGGATATGATCGTACACTTTGATGTGAGCAGGGAGAAATCTATCCGTGCCGTGGAAGCAGCCATGCTCCATGACCAGAAGATCTTTCTGCTGACACAGAAGGATCCTGAGGTGGAAATACCGGAACTTACGGATCTGTATCAGGTAGGAACCGTCGCTTATATCAAGCAGGTGGTGAAGCTTCCGCAGGATCTTTACCGGGTTCTGGTAGAGGGACTGGACAGGGCAGAGGTTCTGGGCCTGGAGCAGGAGGAACCATATCTGAAGGCGGAATGCGAGATCGTTACGGCACAGGAAGAGGATTACCCGGAACCGGTAAAGGACGCCATGCTTCGCAGCATCCGGGAGCTTTTTCAGAGATATTGCAGAGAAAGCGGAAAAGTAAGCAAGGATCTGGTAACCCAGATCATGAACATCGAAGATGTGCAGGAAACCATCGACCAGATCGCAGTAAATCTTCCGATGGCGTATCAGAACAAGCAGAAGCTTCTGGAAGCAGTGTCTTTGAATGACCGTTATGAGATCCTTGGAGCGCTTCTTGGCAGCGAGATCGAGGTGATCCATATCACTAAAGATCTTCAGCGCAAGGTGAAATCCCATATCGACAAGAATCAGAGAGAGTATATCCTCCGGGAACAGCTGAAAACCATCCGTGAGGAGCTGGGCGAGGAGAATACTGCTGATGATATCGATGAATTTAAAAAACAGCTGAAGGAGCTGGATGCATCTGATGAAGTAAAAGAGAAGATTTCCAAGGAGATAAGCCGTTTTAAAGGAATGGCAGCCAGTGCTGCAGAGGCAACGGTGCAGAGAGGCTATCTGGAAACCGTTCTTGCACTTCCGTGGAATAAGAAATCCGAGGATTCCGAGGATCTTGAGAACGCATGGAAGGTTTTGGAAGAGGGTCATTACGGACTGAAAGAGGTCAAAGAACGTATCATGGAATTCCTTGCTGTACGTAAGCTGACCCACAAGGGAAAGAGTCCGATCCTCTGTCTGGTGGGACCTCCGGGAACCGGAAAAACTTCCATTGCACGTTCTGTGGCAGAGGCCATGAACAAGAAATACGTCCGCATCTGTCTTGGAGGTGTCCGTGATGAGGCAGAGATCCGTGGCCACAGAAAGACTTACGTCGGTGCCATGCCAGGAAGGATCACAGTCGCACTGAAGGAAGCCGGAGTCAGCAACCCGCTGATGCTTCTTGATGAGATCGATAAGACCAGCAGCGATTATAAAGGAGATACCTCCGCAGCACTTCTGGAGGTTCTGGATCCGGAGCAGAACAGTAAGTTCAATGATCACTATGTGGAGATTCCCCAGGATCTTTCCGAGGTACTGTTTATTGCCACTGCAAATGATGTTCAGGGAATCCCGAGACCTCTTCTTGACCGTATGGAGCTGATGGAAATCCCGGGATATACGGAAAATGAGAAGGAACATATCGCAAGGGAACATCTGATCCCGAAGCAGATGGAGATCAACGGTATTCCGGAAGGCAAGCTGGTGATCCAGCCGGCAGCTCTTGGCAAGCTGATCAACAATTATACCAAGGAAGCCGGAGTCCGTTCTCTGGAGAGAAGCATCGGACGTATCTGCAGAAAAACTGCACGTGCTATCATGGAAGAGGGTAAGGATAAGGTAGTTGTCACATCCAGAAATATTTCCAGATTCCTTGGCAAAGAACGATATAACTATCTGATGGCCAATGAGAAGGATGAAATCGGGATCGCCCGCGGTCTTGCATGGACACAGGTAGGCGGTGATACCCTGCAGATCGAAGTCAATATCATGCCCGGAAAAGGCGAGCTGCTTCTCACCGGACAGCTTGGAGATGTGATGAAGGAATCTGCACAGGCAGGTATCAGCTATATCCGTTCGGTTTCTGACCAATATGAGATCGATCCGGAATTTTTCCAGAAGCATGATATGCATGTACATATTCCGGAGGGTGCCGTTCCGAAGGATGGCCCGTCTGCCGGTATTACAATGGCAACTGCCATGCTGTCTGCAATTATCGAAAAACCGGTACGTGCGGATCTTGCCATGACCGGTGAGATCACCTTAAGAGGCCGTGTGCTTCCAATCGGCGGACTGAAAGAGAAGCTGCTTGCAGCTAAATATGCCAGGATCAAAGAAGTCCTTGTTCCGGAGAAAAATCGTCCGGATATCGAGGAGATGGACAGAGAGATCATCCAGGGACTGGATATCCGGTTTGTGGATAACATGAAAGAAGTTCTCGGTGAAGCTCTTGCATAAACAAAAAACAGAAAAACCCTGCCCTGACCTTCAGGACAGGGCTTTTAAAAGAAAAGGGAGGAATAACGAATGGTAATCAAAAACGTATCGCTGGATATCGTCTGCGGCATCACAAGCAAGATCCCGGACACAGGAAGGCCGGAGGTAGCTTTTGCGGGAAAATCAAATGTAGGGAAATCCTCCCTGATCAATGGTCTGATGAACCGCAAGGCCCTGGCAAGAACCAGTGCACAGCCGGGAAAAACACAGACGATCAATTTTTATAACATTAATGAAGCAATGTATCTCGTAGACCTGCCGGGCTACGGCTACGCCAAGGTCTCTGCAGCAGAGAAGGAAAAATGGGGAAAAATGATCGAGGGCTATCTTCATAATTCCAAAGAGCTCCGTGCGGTTTTTCTCCTGGTGGATATTCGCCACAAGCCTTCCGCCAATGACAAGCAGATGTATGACTGGATTTGTCACAACGGATATGAGCCGGTGATCATCGCAACCAAGCTTGACAAGCTGAAACGCAGCCAGGTGGCAAAAAGCCTGAAGGAGATCCGCATCGGACTGGGCCTTCCGAAAGAGGGAAAGATCCTTCCGTTTTCTGCGGAGACGAAGCAGGGAAGAGACGAGATATGGGCACTGATCGATGAGTTGACCGGCCTTGGTGAACCGGCAGCTACAGAGGATTAAGGAGAGCAGAAAAGATGGGAATTATCAAGGCGCTTAAGCTGGGATTTGACTATCAGAGATACGATGATGACGGCAATGTGGTAGACATGCAGCGTGCAGTCAATGATGTGAACCTGGACATTAAAGCAGGAGAATTTGTGGCAGTTCTGGGACATAACGGATCCGGAAAATCCACACTGGCGAAGCATATGAATGCGCTTCTGATCCCAACAGAGGGAACGATGCTGGTGGACGGGATCGATACCGCCAGAGAGACCAAACTCTGGAAGGTACGCCAGAAGGCAGGAATGGTATTTCAGAATCCGGATAACCAGATCATAGGAACCGTTGTGGAAGAGGATGTAGGCTTTGGTCCGGAAAATATGGGAGTTCCTACAGATGATATCTGGAAACGGGTGAATGACAGCCTGGAAAAAGTCGGTATGACAGCTTATCGTTATCAGTCCCCAAACAAGCTTTCCGGAGGGCAGAAGCAGAGAGTGGCTATTGCAGGCGTGATGGCCATGCGCCCGCGGTGCATCATTCTGGATGAGCCTACCGCCATGCTGGATCCTAACGGAAGAAAGGAAGTCCTGGAGGCAGTGCGGGAGCTGAACCGTAAGGAAAAGGTAACAGTCATTCTGATCACCCATTACATGGAGGAAGTGATCCATGCTGACCGTGTTTATGTCATGGACAGCGGAAATGTTGTGATGCAGGGAAATCCCAAAGAGATCTTTTCCCAGGTGGATACTCTTAAGGCGTATGGACTGGATGTACCACAGGTAACACTTCTTGCATATGAACTGAAGAAATCCGGCGTGGATGTTCCGGATGGAATACTGACTACAGAGGAGCTGGTGAGCGCATTATGTCAATCGAATTAAAAAATGTAACCTATACCTACAGCCCCGGGACAGCCTATGAGAGCCATGCGCTGAAGGATGTCAGCCTTGTGATCCCGGACGGCCAGTTTATCGGGATCATCGGACACACAGGAAGCGGAAAATCCACGCTGATCCAGCATCTGAATGCGCTGGTACAGCCAACATCCGGCCAGGTTCTGTATAACGGAGAAGATGTGTGGGCTGAGAAATATGACCGGAAACAGCTCCGCAGCGAGGTTGGTCTGGTGTTTCAGTACCCGGAGCATCAGCTGTTTGAAAATGATGTGATCTCGGATGTATGTTTCGGACCTATGAATCAGGGACTTTCCAGGGAAGAAGCAGAGAAAGAAGCGAAGCAGGCGCTGACTCAGGTTGGAGTAAAAGAGTCCAATTTCAAGAAATCACCCTTTGAGCTTTCCGGAGGCCAGAAAAAAAGGGTAGCTATTGCAGGGGTTCTTGCCATGAACCCGAAGATTCTGATCCTGGACGAGCCCACAGCAGGGCTTGACCCGAAGGGCAGGGATGATATCCTGGATCAGATCGCAGAGCTTCATAAGGTGCGAGGGATAACCATTGTTCTGGTTTCCCACAGCATGGAGGATATTGCGAAATACGTGGAGCGCCTCATTGTTATGAATCACGGAGAAGCTGTATTTGATGATGAGCCGAAGAAGGTTTTTTCCCATTATAAGGAACTGGAAACCATGGGACTTGCCGCACCGCAGATCACTTATATCATGCATGCGCTGAAGGAACATGGGCTGCATGTGGATGCAGATGCCACAACGGTGGAGGAAGCCAGAGACAGTATCCTTGCCGCACTTGCGCAGGCGAACTCTCCATTACTGAACAAAGGAGGGGCGGAAAAATGATCAGAGATATTACCATTGGCCAGTATTATCCGGCCAAATCCGTTCTTCACAGACTGGACCCACGGACCAAATTTCTGGGAACTCTGGGATTTCTGATCTCTGTGTTCCTGTTCCATACATTTCTCGGATATGCGGTGGCAACAGCATTTCTGGTAGCTATGATCGCAATATCCAAGGTTCCGGTGAAATTCATGTTCAAGGGTCTGAAGGCTATCGTTATGATCCTTCTGATCACGGTTGTGTTCAATATCATCCTGACGCCTGGCGAAGTGCTGTGGCGTTTCGGGATCATCAAGGTCACAAGGGAAGGCCTTGTTCTTGCAGGAAGAATGGCGATCCGTCTTGTTTATCTTGTGATCGGATCTTCCATCATGACATTGACTACCACGCCGAATCAGCTGACAGATGGTCTGGAGAGACTGCTCCGTCCGTTGAACAAGATCCGGGTGCCGGTACATGAGATCGCCATGATGATGTCCATTGCCCTTCGCTTTATCCCGATCCTTCTGGAGGAGACGGATAAGATCATGAAGGCACAGATCGCCAGAGGTGCAGATTTCGAAAACGGAAACCTGATCCAGAAGGCGAAAAATATGGTACCCCTTCTTGTGCCGCTGTTTATTTCGGCGTTCCGCCGCGCCAATGATCTGGCAATGGCCATGGAAGCAAGGTGTTACCATGGTGGAGAGCACAGAACCCAGATGAAGCCGCTGCATTATGAAAAAAGAGATTATGCGGCCTATGGAATCCTTGTGGCATATCTTGCGGTGGGCGTGGCATTCCGTGTGGCGGGACTGTAGCCAAATCCTGCCGGTACTCAGACATGGAACGGTCCGAAGCGCTGCATTTTGCACAGCGGAACTGTAATCGGATCAGGCAGGCATTTTGCAGGACGGTATGTCTGTTTTGGGATAGAAAGTACTGCAGGGATGTCTGTATCAGGAGGGAATATATTTTATGAAACGAGTAGGACTTGTTGTAGCTTATGATGGAACCAAGTACTCAGGCTGGCAGACACAGCCAAATGGAATCACCATTCAGGGCGTTTTAAACGATACCTTAAGTGAGCTGCTTGGGGAAAAAATCGAGACCATCGGTGCCAGCCGTACAGATGCAGGAGTGCACGCTCTTGGAAATGTGGCGGTGTTTGATACCGAATCCAGGATCCCCGGGGAAAAATTTTCCTATGCACTGAACCAGAGACTTCCGGAGGATATCCGTATCCAGCTTTCTGAGGAGGTGGAGCCGGATTTTCATCCCCGTTACTGTGACAGTGAAAAAACATATGAATATCGTATCCTGAACCGGCGGTTTCCGGTGCCAACGGAGCGTTTGTACTCTTATTTTTACCATTATAAACTGGATGTGGATAAGATGAAGGAAGCAACATCTTATCTGATCGGACGCCATGATTTTGCCAGCTTCTGCGGCTCCGGCGCACAGGTGAAGACCACCATCCGTACCGTGACCTCCATGGACGTGTGGAGAGATGGTGACATGGTGACCATCCGCATTTCAGGAACAGGTTTCCTTTACAATATGGTGCGTATCATTTCCGGAACCCTGATCGAGATCGGAAACGGGCAGTATCCGCCGGAACGCATGGATAAGATCCTGAAAGCCTGTGACCGCGGGGCAGCAGGCCCCACAGCTCCGGCTCAGGGGTTGACGCTGATGGGAATCGAGTTTTTCTGAAAACAGGAATTTTGTTGAAAATTACAAGAAAAAACAGTTGACAGGCAAGGTGCCTTATAATATAATAACTCAATGTGACGTAGTGCGAAGATGCTTGAGCCAATAGCCCCGGCGACGGCATTTTATCAGCGGTTTCGGACATTTCCGCGATTTATTTTGCACCCGCGTTTCCATTTACTTTTTTTCGCGGAAGTACCGCGGTTTGAGAAACATTATCGTTGATAAATAACAGGAGGTAGGACCATGCAGACTTATATGGCTAATCCGGATAAAATCGAAAGAAAATGGTATGTAGTTGACGCAGAGGGTTGCACTCTGGGACGTCTGGCATCCGGTGTTGCAAGTGTTTTAAGAGGAAAGAACAAACCTCAGTTTACACCGCACGTTGACACAGGAGATTATGTAATCGTTGTAAACGCTGATAAGATCAAAGTTACAGGCAAGAAGCTTGAGCAGAAGATTTATTATAACCACTCCGACTATGTTGGTGGAATGAAAGAAACCACATTAAAAGAAATGTTAGCAAAGAAACCTGAGAAGGTTATCGAGCTCGCAGTTAAGGGAATGCTTCCGAAAGGACCTCTTGGAAGAGCTATGAACAAGAAACTTTTCGTATACGCAGGACCAGAGCACAAACATGAGGCTCAGAAGCCTGAAGTTTTAACATTTTAATAGGAGGTAGAAAACATTGGCTAGCGCAAAATTCTACGGAACAGGAAGAAGAAAGAAATCAATCGCAAGAGTTTACCTGGTACCTGGAACAGGTAAAGTCACTATCAATAAAAGAGACATCGATGAGTACTTCGGACTTGAGACTCTGAAGGTTATCGTTCGTCAGCCACTGGCTTTAACAGAGACAGAGGGTAAATTCGACGTGATCGTTAATGTTCACGGCGGTGGATACACAGGACAGGCTGGAGCAATCCGTCATGGTCTTTCCAGAGCACTCCTTGAGGCAGACAAAGACTACAGACCAGCTCTTAAAGCTGCTGGATTCCTTACACGTGATCCACGTATGAAAGAGCGTAAGAAATACGGTCTCAAAGCAGCTCGTCGCGCTCCGCAGTTCAGCAAGCGATAATTCCAATCGAATACGGAAATTTATCAAAACCTCGGAAATCTTTGATTTTCCGGGGTTTTTTTATGTCTGAAAGTTCTTGGATTTTCTAAAAAAGTGGGCGATTTTGAGGTGTAGAACACACGTAGCGCACAAAACACCTTAAAAAATATATTGAGTATATTGCAAAGAAAAATTGCGTATGATATAATGCCAGTAGGCAAAAGGTATTAAAGTGTTTATAACAAAAAGAGTGAAAGCCCTTGAAGTTGCAGCTTCTTGGGCTTTCTTCTTATTTTATTATAGTGGATAAGAAACCACTAGGCTATTTGTTGTCCCTATCATGTCTGTCTAACCATTTGCAGATGAGATGGCAAGTAACACCTGCCGCAACAGTGATGATAAAGGTAATTAAAGTGTCTATAACGTTCACCTCCTCCCGTTGCCGGGTTTCGGTTGGACAACAATAGTATTATAGCATAGAACAATACGGACGGGAAGCAAATATATTTGCCCTTTATGGCAGTGTATTTGCAGGAACGGTGTAGCGCCGAAAAAATTGAAAGCAATGTATGAGACACTTTAATAGATATTTGATCAGACAAGGACTCTGATCGGACGAATGGGAGGTATGCTTCATGCCGTTACAGATTATCAGAAACGATATTACAAAAATGCGCGTTGACGCAATCGTCAATGCTGCCAACACTTCTCTTTTGGGCGGCGGTGGTGTGGACGGCTGCATTCATCGTGCCGCCGGACCGGAACTGCTTGCAGAATGCAGTACGCTGCATGGCTGCGAGACTGGCAGCGCAAAAATCACAAAGGGATATCGCCTGCCCTGCAAATATGTGATTCATGCAGTCGGCCCGCGCTGGCGAGATGGCAAGCATCAGGAACAACAGCTTCTGGAATCCTGTTATCGGACATCTTTGAACCTGGCAAAAGAAAATGGCTGTCAGTCGGTGGCCTTTCCGCTGATTTCCTCCGGCATCTACGGCTATCCAAAAGACCAGGCTCTGAAGGTTGCAGTCGATACCATCAGTGCATTCTTGCTGGAAAATGAGATGATGGTCTACATCGTTATCTTTGATAAGAAGGCATATCAGATTAGCGGAAAACTGTTTGCTGATATCGCGGCGTACATAGATGACTGGTATGTGGATGAACATACCGACAGTCGAGTAGAACAGAGACGGCGGCTTGAAGCGCTGTCAGAGGAATCCTGCTTTGAAGCTGCATCTGCCCCGCTGCCGTCCGAAGCAATCTGTAAATCTTGCAGCAGTCAATCTCTGGAGGAGGCACTGGGGCAGATTGATGAGAGCTTTTCGGAAATGCTGCTGCGGAAGATTGACGAAAGCGGCATGACGGATGTTCAGTGCTACAAGAAGGCAAACATTGACCGGAAGCTCTTTTCCAAAATTCGCTCTGATAAATTCTATAAGCCATCCAAACCAACAGTGCTGGCATTTGCTCTCGCTTTGGAGTTGCCGCTTGCCCAGATGCAGGAGATGCTCGGCAAGGCAGGATTTACCCTTTCCCATTCGAGCAAATTCGATATCATTGTAGAATATTTTGTCGAACGGGGAAACTACAATGTGTATGAAATCAACGAGGCATTGTTTGCTTTTGACCAGAGCCTGATCGGGGTATAAGGACAAAGAAATGTCGTTTTCTATGCGACCACTTCACAAAAGAAAATCGCTATATTATGGCTGTAAGGTACGAAACCGAGCAGCCAGTGCTAACACCGGCTGTATCGCAGATGTCGATGCTTCCAACAATAGATCGTGAAGGAATTACAAAGTTCATCAATGAACAGGGATATCTGACTTATATCGTCCGTGCGGTAAAAATCAATAGTTATTTGAAGTCTTTGATGAGCTTGGCAGGGCTGTTATCGCAGTTCAATATCTGTATTACAGAAAGTAGAGAGGCGAAGGGGCAAGCGTTGGAAAAGACCAAGGCTGATATCGATAAATATCTACGTGATGTTGAATATTGGAACCAGTTTGAAGAACCAGAAGTGGATCACAAATTACATTACTGGAAAATCGACAACTGGGGTGAAAAGATATTTGGTTCACATGGCGTTTTGTTCCTTGGAGCATTCATGGACAATACAAAACTCCTCTTCCCAGTTTTACTAATAATGAAATTTGTTTGGCTGTAGTTAAAGGCAGGTTTTTAAAAAATCCTAGTACAGTAGAATATAAAGTGATTAATGATACAGTCCTCTACATGAAGGAGATGAACAAATGACCAAGGAAGAAATTCAGGCATCGATTAAGTCGATAATGTTTTCTGGTTCAGTTTGCGGTATTGAAATATATGCCTGCCTACGCGATGAAAGTGGATATCAAACCAAAAAAATCAGAGCAACAGATAAGTTGCTTTCTAGCACAAAAGATAAGGTGGCAGGTTTTATCAATTGTACCTATCTTGCAGATGATGTCGAATTTGATACATCAGAAAATATTGCAGACAATAAGAAAGAATTTTATGAGATTAGTCTGATAGAGAACTATAGACCCTTTACTTTTCTTGATGATGCTGAAAAGCGTACGGAGTACTACTCGGAAAGCGATAGAAATAAACTGTCTGGATTTCTTTTTAGAATCAATTTGAATGACAAGTACTTTTGGGTTTATCAACATATATACTCTGTATCAAGAATTGATCGAAGTAAAAATGTTATAGCCCTATTTGTTGGTGATACATACGATGAAATTGATAGCGATATTGTGCAGATAGATTCACGAGCAGATGTAATTATCTTTTCTTCAAGTGTTGTTACGGCAAAAATGGATCTTATGCAGAGATTTTTTGGATTTGAGCAATACATACGAGCGGGGGCACAGAAGACGATTGAGATTATTCGCGATCTGGATATTGTAGATAGCCTTGAAAAGTTTGTTGCGTTTGAAAATAAAAGTAAGTTGACAAATGCAAAGAAGTTATTAAAGGCAAAAAATTCGCCTGTTTTGCAGATGAAAAAGAACGATTTGTTAGAGAATCTGAAAAAGCATTCTCGCTACAAAACTATGTTCAAGTTTGAAGAAGATCATATTGTGATTTCTTCACAAAAAGAGGCAGCGGCATTTATTAAAATGTTGAATGATGATATTGTTCGGTCTGAACTCACTGGAAAAGAATATGACAGCTCCAGCAAAATGCTTTTGGGCCCAGTGGGAGCAAGTCACTGACTGACCAATGATAGGAAAATATAGATGAGTGATAGAAGAAAAAAAGGATTCTATGTCACAGGTACTGTCAGATATAAAGCCCCATATGACGAAAAAGTTCATGACGGCTCATTGTATTAATGAGCAAGATATTCAGTCTATCAGTCCAATCTTCCTGCCCAGATATAAGAATGTGTAGCTCATGCAGGGATTGACCAACAACAAGCTGGATTTCAGAATTCAGGTAAAAGGTGTGTTCGGGACAGAAAGAAACTAACGAAGGCTAAGTGGAAAGAAACACAGCTCTGGATTTTTTCTTCACCGTCATGAGGCTCTTTTTCGGAGCTGTCTACGATTGCGAAGAAAATCTAAAAGGCATGGATTCCAGTTCCAGACCGGATACAAGACCTCCAAGAGAGACAAATTCGATTCTATCCTCATAGACATTGACCAGATTGCTTCCGCTGAAAGAGTAATCACGGTGAACAATGCTGTTCAGTAAAGATTCTCTGATTGCATCCTCTGGATAATCTCTTCTGTCAGTTCGATCCAGATTTGAAAAGGTTGCCTTTTCTTTCTTTTTCTTTCTTTCTCATTATAAACAAGAAAGAAAGGTCAAGGGGTGTAGAAACAAGCATTTTGTCGACCTGCAACAATTACAAGCCTCGTTGGAAAAGCAATGGGGTGTTTTTTAACCGGTTTTTTGGTGGATTCGTTTTGAGAGCAACTTTGAAATCAAATTTTGTTGCTTCGGCAATGAGCTGTTCTATCATAGAAATCTCTCTGTTGAGGTTGTAGAAGGTCTTTTGAATGAGGAAAATACAGGTTTATAGCGTTAGTGTAAACCACTCTTCTGAAGGTTAGCGATGACTTGTAACTAAAATAGCGACAAAATAAATTAAAAACTAAGATCAGTCTCTAAATAATTGATATTCTATGTGAAAGAGCGTATAATATAAGTACAAGAACAGGAGGCGATTATATGCTGGATGTAAATATGATAATTGCAAACAACATTCAGGCTGAACTGAAAAAAGAAAACAAAAAGCAGGTTGATCTGGCAGAAGGAATTGGAGTCTCCAAACAGACAATGAGCAAAATTATGAATGGTGCAAGAGCAATCAATGCGATTGAACTTCATAAGATTTCTGAATATCTGCATGTGTCGATGGATTCTCTGATGAAGATGCCAGAAAAGCCGATGGATACGAATGTGATTCATGCGTTTATGGGGCGTGTTAAAACAGAAGAAGCAAGAAAGGGAATCCGGCTTGCGGATGAACTGTCCGACATGATTCTGTTCCACACTAGGGCATGCGAGAATGGCAAAAAGATGGAGCAGCTCTGGGAGGATAAGTGATGAACAATGTTCTGAAAGATAGCCTTTTTGTAAGCCAAAACAGGAAATTTGATGAAATTCAATCTGTTGTCAGGCAGTTTTCGGCAGAGTATGTCGGTAATTCTATTATCAAAGATAATATTTTTGCTGTTATACAGAACTATGCAAGAAAGAAAGAAATTGCACTGGAACTGCTTCGTTTTCCAATTCATGATGATGAATTATGGGCATTGACTTTTTTGAAGCAGGATACGATTTTTGTGTGCGTAAATACGGCACTTCCACTATGTAAGCAGTTTTTCGCTGCGTCGCATGAATTGTATCATATCTACTGTTATGTAGAAAATGCAGACCAGAGCTATATAAAAAATGGTTCTATGCTGGATTCGGCAACAGGTGATGAAACAGGAAGAACACAGGAGGACTTGGAAGCTAATGCCTTCGCAGGTCTGCTTTTGATGCCGGATCAACTTCTCCATGAGCAAATTCTACTGTATGGAATTGATAAAGATTTGGTTTCGGTAGATTCCGTTTTGATACTTATGGATATGTTTGCTATGCCCTACAAGGCAGTTGTACTGCGCTTGTTTGAAAGTGGAAACATATCCCACCAGCAGGCTGAAAAGCTGCTGGAGATAAGTTCTGCGAATGTAATGAAAAGGGCATCACTGATAGGTAAGGCAAAGCGCTGGCAGCTTGATGGCAGGGGAACAGAATCTTTTGGCACACTCCTTGAGAAAGTTGAGTATAACAGACAGCATGAGTATCTGACAGAATCCAGAGAAAATGACGATGTGGCTTACATTACTCAACTGAAAAAAGAGTACGGTTTGGATTGAGGGGTGTCAAAGCGAAGTGAAAAAATATGCACTGCTAGATACCGATTTCATTTCCAAAACGCACTCTGTTCAAGATGGCGGCGATAATCATTTGATTGACCGGGTCATGGAATTGCCGGAATATGTGTTCTTTTGTCATGCGCAAATCGTAACAGAACTTAATCGGTATAATGCTGATGCGCCAATCTGGTTGAGCGAAAAGATTGGCGCGCAAAAGATAAAAAGCTACACGGATCAAGAAATTCTTGAAAGCCTGTCACATGTACGAGGGCCGCTGGCGTGTGCGACTTATACACAGATGTTAAAATTGGCCTGTGATGTTTTTTCTAAAGATTACTTTTCGGAACATTATCGAGCATTGGAAGATGCTGATTACACGGCGATATCGAGAGAGGATTATTTGAAAGAGCTTGAACGACTCGATATCGAAGTGGGCAAGAAAAATAATCTTGGAGAAATCAAGTCTTTTGTGCTGTTGCAGGTCTTGTCGGTGATGCTTGGGGAGCAGATTTATGTGTTCTGCTCCGATGACCGAAATGCTCGGAATGGCGCTACAAATTTTGAAGATGTTCGATGTATTAGTCTGGTATCGGTATTCTCGCGTTTGAAGGAGGAAGCAAACTGGACGTTTGAAGATGCTGAGCCGTATATTGAATCGCTCATTGCATTTTATCAAGATCATCACCAAACTACTTTCCGAGTAATGGAAGCGTCTGAGGTTAGAAGATTGCAACGGATACCATGCAGACAGGTGTTGCAGGAAATCTTTAACGGAAAATTTATTGAATTGAAAAATGGTATGTTGCGGTACAAGCGGTAAGTGAAAACAGGTTAAAGAATACCAACAATCACATGTCTAGTTGGGAAACCAGCGGAGAAAGTTATTGCAATGATAGAAGCAAAGAGTTCAGTAAAAACAGAAACATCTTAAAAAGTATACAGAGTATATTGCGAAGAAAAATCGCATATGCTATAATGCTCGCAGGCAAAAAAGAATTAAAGTGTTTATAACAAAAAAATCAAAAGCCCTCGAAGTTGCAGCTTCCAGGGCTTTCTTCTTATTTCATTTTTTATTACAGTGGACAAGGAATCATCAGGTCAGAGCTCCGCTGTTTGCAGTATAGAAGATAATTGTTGATTTTATTACGCAACAGGAATATTCAGTTAGGCTTACGCACAACAGAAAATTCTCATTCAATGCAGAAAGGGGCGGTTTTATGAAGCAGGATACACTGGAGGGCAGAGCAAAAACGAAAAACGGTGTCATTCGATTATGCTTTTCGGTGCTTTGTATTTTATTGGAAGCAGCTTTTATCATTATCGTGATCACAAGGCTGAATGAATATGCGGAGATCGTTAATCTGCTGACCAGAGTCTTTGCAGGAATTCTGGTTCTGGCACTATATGCATCCGATCAGACCTCTTCCATGAAAATGCCGTGGATCATTCTGATACTTGTGTTTCCAATCATGGGTGTAGCACTGTATCTGCTGATCGGATTAAATGGCGGAACCCGTAAAATGCGAGAACGATATGCGGATATCGACAGAAAGCTTCTGCCGTTTCTGCCGGACAATCGGGAAAAACTGGAAAATATCAAAAATAAAATCCCCAAAGCAGGAAATATCAGTGAGTATATTTGGAAAAATGCAGGTTATCCCGTATACCAGAATACGGATATTGTTTATTATGATGAGGCGGTAAAGGGATTAGAAGCACAGTTATCGGCACTGGCAAAGGCTGAAAAGTTTATTTTTATGGAATACCATGCGATAGAAGATGCAGAGGCCTGGAAAAAGATCCAGAAAGTGCTGGAGGAGCGTGTGCAGGCAGGCGTGGAGGTGCGAGTATTTTATGATGATATGGGCTCTATTGGCTTTATTAATACGGATTTTGTAAAAAAGATGGAGCAGATCGGAATCCACTGCCGGGTATTTAATCCGTTTATGCCGGGTCTGAATGTATTTCTGAACAACCGTGATCATCAAAAAATAACTGTGATCGATGGAAAAGTAGCTTTCACAGGCGGCTATAATCTGGCAAATGAATATTTTAATTACACCAATCCTTACGGACAATGGAAGGATACCGGGATCCGTCTTGAAGGCGATGCAGTTCAGTCGCTGACAGCAACATTCCTTGAAATGTGGAATGCAGCCAATGACAGGAATAATAATGAGGATTTCAGCAAATATTTTATAAGATCAGAATATAAGGCAGCTCAGAACGGATTTGTACAGCCTTATGCAGATAGTCCAATGGATGATGAACAGGTAGGAGAGGAAGTTTATATCAGCATGGTCAACAAAGCTGAAAAATACTGCTGGTTTATAACGCCATATCTGATCATTACGGATGAAATGACACATGCGCTGTGTCTTGCTGCAAAGAGGGGAGTTGATGTCAGGATCATTACACCGGGAATCCCGGATAAAAAAATGATTTACAGTGTTACACGTTCCTTTTATCATGGACTGGTTAAAAATGGAGTGCGGATCTACGAGTGGACACCTGGCTTCTGTCACGCCAAGATGAGCGTGGCAGATGACTGTATGGCAACCTGCGGAACCATAAATCTGGATTACAGAAGTCTTTATCATCATTTTGAAAACGGATGCTTTATGGCAGACAGTCCGGCTGTGTTATCTATAAGAAATGACCTAGAAGAAACAATGAAGGAATGTCGTGAAGTAACAGAACAATACCGGACAGGACGCAGTGCATATCTTCGTCTGGGACAGCTTTTCATGAGATTGTTTGCAGGATTATTGTAAGGAAGAGGTGTAGATCTATGTGTACAGCAGCAACGTATCAGACAAAGGATTTTTATATGGGAAGAACTCTTGACTATGAGTTTTCCTATGGGGAAGAGGTGACCATAACCCCAAGAAATTATGAGTTCGATTTCCGATATGCAGGAAAAGCAAAAACACATTATGCTCTCATAGGAATGGCGTTTGTAGCAGGAGATTATCCGCTTTATTATGATGCGGCTAATGAAAAGGGACTGGGTATGGCAGGACTTAACTTTGTGGGAAATGCGGCATATGCAGATGAAGCGACAGAAGCAGATAAGGATCTTGTCCAGGTGGCGCAATATGAATTTATTCCATGGATCCTTACCCAGTGTGCTTCGGTGGCTGAAGCAAGGAGGATGCTTTCCAATATGAAGCTTATGGGAACACCCTTCAGTGAACAGCTTCCAACCGCACAGCTTCACTGGATGATCGCAGACAAGGAGGAATGCATCGTTGTAGAATCCATGAAAGACGGAATGCACATCTATGACGATCCTGTTGGCGTACTTACAAATAATCCTCCATTCCCCGGCCAGATGTTTGCACTTAACAATTATGCGGGTGTATCCAGAAAGCAGCCGGAAAGTACATTTGCAGGAGTGCTGGAGCTGGATCCATACAGCAGAGGAATGGGCGGAATGGGAATTCCGGGAGATCTTTCAAGCCAGTCAAGATTTGTAAAGGTTGCATTTACAAAATTAAACGCAATATCCGGAGATGGGGAAAACGAAAGTGTCAGCCAGTTTTTCCATATTTTAGGCTCTGTTGATCAGCAGCGGGGATGCTGTGAGGTATCAGAGGGCGCATATGAGATCACGATCTATACTTCATGCTGCAACACGACAAAGGGAATTTATTATTATACCACATATGATAATCACCAGATAACCGCAGTAGATATGTATGCGGAAAACCTTGATTCAGACAAGCTGATCCGTTATCCGATCATATTAAACGGTGAGATCCGATGGCATAATAAATAAGAATAGGATTTTTACAGAAGATAATGAGGTAGGAAGATGGAAAATTATTCAATAGTATTCAGCAGCTTAACCGGTAATACAAAAAGCTGCCAGTCAGCCGATCGTAGTGTATACAGAGATTTGACTTTACAGCAGAGAAAAATATCAAGTATAATACTATAGCATTATTAAAAATCCCTTCCGGGAAAACAGAAAAACCACAATGATAAAGGAATATAACAAATGAGTATTTTAAATGTAGAACACCTGACCCACGGGTTTGGAGACAGAGCGATTTTCGAAGATGTATCTTTCCGGCTTCTTAAGGGAGAACACATCGGACTTGTAGGCGCTAATGGCGAAGGAAAGTCCACATTTATGAGTATCGTGACCGGAAAACTGATGCCGGATGAGGGCAAGGTAGAGTGGGCAAAAAATGTCCACGCAGGCTATCTGGATCAGCATGCAGTTCTGGAAAAGGGGATGACCATCGGCCAGGTGCTGAAATCCGCTTTTGATCCTCTTCTCAAAAAAGAAGAACGGATGAACGAGATCTGCGACAAGCTGGGAACTGCAGATCCTGACGAGATGGATGGTCTGATGGAAGAGCTTGGAACGATCCAGGACGAACTGACACTTCACGATTTTTATGCGATCGATGCCAAAGTGGAGGAGGTTGCCAGAGCTCTGGGCCTTCTGGATCTGGGGCTTGACCGTGATGTTACGGATCTAAGCGGCGGACAGCGAACCAAGGTACTTCTTGCGAAGCTTCTTCTTGAGAAGCCAGATATCCTGCTTCTGGATGAGCCTACCAACTATCTGGATGAGGAGCATATTGCATGGCTGAAAAGATATCTTCTGGATTATGAGAATGCCTTTATCCTTATTTCCCACGATATTCCGTTCCTGAATTCTGTAGTTAACATTATCTATCATATGGAAAATCAGGAACTGAACCGTTATGTAGGAGATTACGATCATTTCCAGGAGGTCTATGCGGTCAAGAAGGCACAGCTGGAGGCTGCTTACCGCAAACAGCAGCAGGAGATCAGTGAGCTGAAGGATTTCGTAGCAAGGAATAAGGCCCGTGTTTCCACAAGAAACATGGCTATGTCCCGCCAGAAAAAGCTGGACAAGATGGATGTGATCGAGCTGGCAGCAGAGAAGCCGAAGCCGGAGTTCAAATTCCGTTATGGCCGAACACCAGGAAAGATGCTTTTTGAGACACATGACCTTGTGATCGGTTATGATGAGCCGCTTTCCAAGCCGCTGAATTTTACTATGGAGCGAGGACAGAAGATCGCACTGGTGGGAACCAATGGAATAGGAAAAACAACACTTCTTCGAAGTCTTCTCGGACTGATCAAGCCTCTTTCCGGAAGTGTGGAGCAGGGCGAGAACCTTGAGATCGGATATTTTGAGCAGGAAGTTAAAGGTGAGAATCGAACTACCTGTATCGAAGAGCTCTGGCAGGAATTTCCGTCATTTTCCCAGTATGAAGTGCGTTCCGCACTGGCAAAATGCGGCCTGACGACCAAGCATATTGAGAGCCAGGTACGAGTTTTAAGCGGTGGTGAGCAGGCAAAAGTGCGTCTTTGCAAGCTGGTGAACCGTGACACCAATATTCTTCTTTTGGACGAGCCTACCAATCATCTGGATGTAGATGCAAAAGACGAGCTGAAAAAAGCTCTCCGGGAATACCGCGGAAGTATCCTTCTCATCTGTCATGAACCGGAATTTTATCAGGATGTGGTAAATGAAGTCTGGGATATGAGCAAGTGGACAACCAAGATATTCTGATAATGGATATAGATATATGGCAGAAAAGACCGATATAATTCGAAAAGTACAATAAATGGGACATAAAGATGACAGCATAAGGGCAGCAGAGTCTGCCAGACAGAATACAGAGGACAAATAAATGGAAGAAACACAATTGAAAAAATTCAGTATCGTTATGGAGGGCGGCGGTATGCGAGGCTTGTATACAGCCGGTGTGATCGATGTTTTGATGGAAAATGAGATTTACGCAGACAGTGCGGTGGGCGTATCGGCTGGAGCTGTTTTTGGATGCAATTATAAGTCCAGGCAGATCGGAAGAGTTCTTCGCTATAACAAAAAGTACTGCAAGGATAAAAGACTTGCAAGCATCCGGAACTGGATCACCACAGGAGATGTATACAGCCGGGAATTCGGATATTATGAACTGCCCTGGAAGCTGGATATTTTTGACCGTCAGACCTACGCAGAAAATCCCATGAAATTTACAGTGGTGTGTACGGACTTGGATACAGGAAAACCGGTGTATCATGAATGTCCCAACGGAGATGTGGAGGATATTGAATGGATGCGTGCGTCTGCATCGATCCCGATAGCCTCCCGACCGGTGAAGATTGGGGGAAAGAGACTTCTGGACGGTGGTGTGTCTGATCCGATCCCGGTTAAGTGGATGCTTTCCCGGGGATACGAAAAAAACGTAGTGGTGCTTACCAGAGATGTGAAGTACCGAAAAAAAGCAAACCCGAAGATGCAGCTTTTTCTGAAAGCAGTATTACATAAATATCCGGCTTTTCTGAAGGATCTGGAGGAACGGCATATCCATTATAATGAAACACTGGAGGAACTGTCTGCTCTGGAAAAAGAGGGTCGCGTTCATATCATCCGTCCGAGCAGTCCCATCCAGGCGGCGATGATCGAGCGTGATGAGAGCAATCTGGAGCGGATCTACCAAACAGGAAGAGCAGATATGAAAAAGGATCTGGAGAAGCTGAAAGCCTACCTGGATTCCTAAATCACAGACCGAAACAAAATTCGACTTATACCCCTTTCTATGTTATGATATTGGATATCATTACAACAGAAAGGGGTATTTTCAATGGGAGAAAAACCTCAGAATATAAAACACAGACATATAAGCCTGGGCGTGCTTGCCCATGTGGATGCAGGAAAGACGACATTATCGGAAGGCCTGCTTTTTAAATGCGGAAGGATCCGGAAAATCGGAAGAGTCGATCACAAGGATGCGTATCTGGATACCTATGAGCTTGAGAGGGAGAGAGGAATCACCATTTTTTCAAAGCAGGCAGTTTTTTCCATGGGGGATATGGAAGTGACACTTCTGGATACGCCGGGGCATGTGGATTTTTCTGCTGAGATGGAGCGTACCCTGCAGGTGCTGGATTATGCGATCCTGGTGATCAACGGAGCAGATGGTGTGCAAGGGCATACACAGACATTGTGGAGACTGCTGACACAGTATAAGATCCCAACATTTCTTTTTGTAAATAAAATGGATCAGGAAGGAACAGACAGGGAAAGACTTCTTGAGGAGCTGAAGAAGAAATTAAGCGGATGCTGTGTGGATTTTAGTGGAGAACTGGAATGCTCCGGTGCAGAAGCAGCAGGGAAAAAGGAGAATCCTGTGGATAACTCCGGGAAATCTCCGTCAGCTGAAGGAATGCAGCTGAAAGACAACGCCAATGAAGCAGAAAAAGAGAATATATTCGAAACGCAGGGCGCTTCTGATAAAATAAATGGAACTGATGATTTTCTGGAAAATATCGCCATGTGTGAGGAGAACCTTCTGGAAAGCTTCCTGGAAACAGGAACGATCGCAAAAAAGGACGTGGCAGAGCTGATCCTGGAGCGAAAGCTTTTTCCATGCTTTTTTGGATCTGCCCTGAAGATGGAAGGCGTAGATGCTTTTATCCATGGAATGGAGACCTACATGGCAGTACCGTCCTATCCCGCAGAATTCGGAGCCAGGATCTTTAAAATCGCCAGAGATGAGCAGGGAAACCGTCTCACTTATATGAAGATCACCGGCGGTAGCCTGAAGGTTAAGGAGACGCTGACCAATGCAGGAAGAAATGGTATTCCGGCAGAGGAGATCTGGGAGGAAAAGGCAGATCAGATCCGTATCTATTCCGGTGCAAAATTTGAAATGCTCAAAGAGGCAGAGGCAGGAACCGTCTGTGCAGTTACAGGTCTTACCGAAACATATCCGGGAGAGGGACTTGGCATTGAGGCGGATTCTGCCATGCCGGTGCTGGAACCGGTACTGAATTATCAGATCATCCTTCCGGAGGGCTGTGACGCCCACAGGATGCTGAAAAGCCTGAAGGAGCTGGAGGAGGAAGAACCGCAGCTTCATATCATGTGGGATGAGCAGCTGGGAGAGATCCACGCCATGCTGATGGGCGAGGTACAGATCGAGATCCTGAAGCATCTGATCTGGGAGCGCTTTCATGTGGCAGTAGAATTTGGGACCGGTAATATCGTATACAAAGAAACCATTGTCGCACCGGTGGAAGGCGTGGGACATTTTGAACCGCTTCGTCATTATGCAGAGGTGCATCTTCTTCTGGAACCGGGAGAGAGAGGAAGCGGACTGCAGTTTTTTACTGCGGCAAATGAAGATCAGCTGGATCGGAACTGGCAGCGGCTGATCCTGACACATCTGGAGGAAAAAGAGCATCTGGGAGTCCTTACCGGATCACCCATCACCGATATGCAGATCACACTTCTCACCGGGCGGGCACATCAGAAGCATACGGAAGGTGGAGATTTCCGGCAGGCGACCTACCGTGCTGTGCGCCAGGGCCTCAAGAAAGCGGAGACAGTTCTTCTGGAACCCTATTACAGCTTCCGACTTGAGGTTCCGGCAGAAAATGTAGGACGTGCCATGACGGATATCCAGAGGATGCAGGGAACCTTTCAGGGACCGGAAACCCAGGGAGAGCTGTCGGTGATCACAGGAAGTGCGCCGGTGGCAAAAATGAGGGATTATCAGAGCCAGGTAGTTTCCTACACAAGAGGCAGAGGTCATCTGACCTGTACTCTGAAGGGCTATGAACCCTGTCAGGATCAGGAGCAGATCGCAGAGGAGATCGGCTATGATTCCGAGAGAGATCTTGAGAATCCTACAGGCTCTGTATTCTGTGCCCATGGAGCAGGCTTCGTGGTTCCCTGGTATGAGGTAGAAGAATATATGCATCTGGAAGGAGCTCAGCTTCCGGACAGTAATGATGCCTATGAGGATTCCGACAACAGCTTTGCAGGAGTGCGTTCAGTTCAGGGAACAGCCAAAAACAGTCCGGATCACAGAACAGCCAATGCCGGCCGTGGAAAATATACCTCCATGTATGGAAGCTACGAAGAGGAAAAAGAGCTGAAGGCAATCTTTGAGAAAACCTTTGGTCCGGTGAGCTCAAAGAAATACAGCAGTAACAGCCGAAGCTTCGGAAATCCGGAAAGCGGAAGCAGCTTTTCCGGGAAGGGAGGCAAAGGTGCAGCAGATTCCGGCCTTCCGGCAAAATCCGGTCACGGCGCCTGGAGAAACAGCAGTCCGGCCATCCACAGAGAGGACTATCTGCTGGTGGACGGCTGCAATATCATATTTGCCTGGGAGGATTTAAGAGATCTGGCACAGGCAGACTTTCATGCGGCACAGTCCAGGTTAATGGATATATTAAGCGATTATCAGGGGATCAAGGGCTGCATCCTGATCCTGGTATTTGATGCCTACCGTGTGGAGGGCCATCCGGAGGAAACCTTCCAGTATCATAACATTCATGTTGTCTATACAAAAGAAGCGGAAACTGCAGACCAGTATATTGAACGCACTGTCCATAAAATTGGACGGAAGCATAACGTGACAGTTGCCACATCAGACGGACTGGAGCAGATCATCATTATGGGACAGGGAGCCGCTAGGATCTCAGCGCGCGGATTCAAAGATGAGATCGCTTCCGCAAAACAGCAGATGAGAGAAGAATGGCAGGAGCGCAGGGACAACAGCAAAACCTATCTCTTTGACAGTATGACACCGGAACTGAAATCTCATATGGAAGACATCCGTCTGGGAAGAAAGAAAAAAGAAGAATTATAACAAAAAATATATGCCCTCATTGTGGGCATATTTCACAAAAATAAAAAAACTTTTTGAATTCTTTTGCAAATAAATGGGAAAAGTAGTAAAATAAGGATAGAATCCTCAGTGAGAAGCTCCTTGTCTGGATATATAACCTGGCAGGGAGCTTTCATTAGAGCACAATAAGCGCCAGGATAACAAAAGAAAAGTAAAAAAATGAAAGGAAGTGGAAAAATGTTTGAAACAGGCGAATATGTTGTGTATGGTCGTACCGGCATCTGCCAGGTAACAGGAGTTACCACAATGAGGGTGGATGGTTCCTCCGGCGAGAAGCTTTATTATGTACTGAGGCCCGGAGGAGAAACAGATGGGAAGATATTTACACCGGTGAAAGGTGGAAAGCAGGTGCTTCGCGGAATCATTACGAGGGAAGAAGCGGAGAGGCTTATCGATGAGATCCCATCCATTGAGACACTGAGTATTGAGAATGAGAAATTCCGGGAGGATAGCTACAAGAAATGCATCCGTACCTGTGAATGCAGAGATCTTCTTCGGATCATCAAGACGATCTACGTCAGAAAACAGGCCAGATTATCTCATGGCAAAAAAACAACCGCTACAGACGAGCGGTATCTGAAGCTTGCAGAGGATCATCTCTATTCTGAATTTTCCATGTTACTGGATATCCCCAAAGAACATATGGCAGATTATATTGAACAGCGAGTACACCAGCAGGAGGAAGCCGAAGAACAGGTATGCGCTGTTTGACAAAGCAGAGCGTATCTGCTATGGTATTTCCGGTAACCTTCCAGAAATCCTGTATCTGTGACAGAAGCTTCACAGGAAGTGGAGAACAGATCCAGGATCAGTCTGAATGTTATAAAGAAAAGGAGATGCCAGAGAAATGAGAGAACAGCTTACCCGCAAGGATGTTGAAAAAATAGAGCAGGAGATCGAACACCGTAAACTGGTAGTACGTAAGGAAGCCATTGAGGCGGTCAAGGAGGCACGTGCCCAGGGAGACTTAAGTGAGAACTTTGAGTATTATGCAGCCAAGAAGCATAAGAATCAGAACGAGAGCCGCATCCGTTATCTGGAGAGGATGCTGAAGACGGCATCCATTGTATCCGATGCTTCCAGATCTGACGAAGTGGGAATGGACGATATCGTGGAAGTTCTTTTTGAAGAAGATAATGAGGTGGAGAAGTACAAGCTGGTTACTTCCATCCGCGGAAATTCCATGGAAAACCGTATCAGTATCGAATCGCCTATCGGCAAGGCACTGCGCGGTCATCGTGTAGGAGACCGGGTGGAAGTAAAGGTCAATGATGATTACAGCTATTACCTTGTAATAAAATCCATCGACAAGACCGGATCTGAGGATGAGGAGATCCGCGGATTCTGATCACAGATCGCAGGGCAGCTCTGCTCATGAGCATGCAGCTCAGTGGAATGAGAATATCCGCAGCACAAAACACATCATAAGGATAAAAATCACTGTACGATATATAGGACAGAGAGATCCTGACGGGAAATCGGTTTCCCGTAACAGGATCCTCTGTTTTATTTTTTTACACAGATTTTACATTCCAGTGGGGAAAATTTTACAATAGGCCGCTATTATGAAAATCGTTGAAATGAGAAAAAAGGAAATCAAACATATCAAAAAGAGAAAGTGAAGGAGAGTATTATGGACTTTTTCAGCGTACTGGCATTGCTTGGCGGCCTTGCTATTTTCCTTTATGGAATGAACTTAATGGGAGACGGGCTTGCGAAGGTTGCAGGCGGAAAGCTTGAGCGGATCCTGGAGACACTTACCTCCAATCCCATCAGAGCCGTTCTTCTTGGAATGGGTGTGACTGCAGTGATCCAGTCATCCTCGGCAACTACCGTTATGGTCGTTGGTTTTGTAAACTCGGGAATCATGAAGCTGTCCCAGGTTGTGGGAATCATCATGGGTGCCAATATCGGTACTACCGTAACCTCATGGATCTTAAGTCTTACAGGTATCCAGAGTGATAACTTTATTATCCGGCTTTTTAAGCCGACGTCATTTTCACCGATCCTGGCACTGATCGGCGTGGTTCTGATCATGTTTACAAAAAGCCAGAAGAAAAAGGACGTGGGAGCGATCTTTGTAGGCTTTGCGATCCTGATGTATGGAATGAATGCCATGAGCGGAGCTGTGGAACCTCTTGCAGAGGTACCGGAGTTTACCGGAATGCTGGTGAAATTCTCCAATCCGATCCTTGGAGTTGTGGCCGGAGCAGTGCTGACAGCGATCATTCAGTCGTCCTCCGCATCGGTTGGTATCCTCCAGGCACTGTGCCTTACCGGAATGGTACCGTTCAGTGCAGCACTTCCTATTATCATGGGACAGAATATCGGTACCTGTATCACTGCGATCCTTTCAGCCATCGGAGCCAGCAAAAACGCAAAACGTGCGGCTATGGTCCATCTGTATTTCAATCTGATCGGAACCATGCTGTTCATGGCAGTATTTTATGCGATAAATGCAGCAGTACATTTTTCATTTATGGCACAGGCAGCGACTCCGGCCGGGATCGCGATCCTGCACAGTGCCTTCAATATCACGGCAACTCTTGTTCTTCTTCCGTTTGGAAAGGCTCTGGAGAAGCTTGCCTGTCTTACTATCCGCGACAGGAAAGAAGAGGAGGAGAAGGTGGCAGCAGATCCGGATTTCATGATCCTGGAAAGCCGTTTTCTGGAGAAACCTGCATTTGCAGTTGAGCAGAGCAGGAATGCAGCGAAAAAAATGGCAGAGGATTCTCATAGAACTCTGTTTACCGCCCTGGACCTTCTGAAGAATTTCAGCGCAGAAGGAAAGGCTCTGGTGGAAGAAGCAGAGAAAAAGGTAGACCGTTATGAGGATGAACTTGGAACCTATCTTGTAAAACTGAACCAGAAGGATCTTTCCGTTCATGACAGTCACAGTGTTTCCATCATGCTCCACTGTATCGGTGATTTCGAGAGGATTTCCGATCACGGTGTGAACATCATGGAATCCGCACAGGAGCTTTATGAAAAAGGCCTGAAGTTTTCGGATAAGGCGCTGGAAGAGTTACGTGTCATGGAGCATGCGGTGGAAGACATTGTAGATATTGCTTACAAGGTTTACGAAAATCAGGATGTGCAGCTTGCGAGAGAGATCGAGCCACTGGAGGAAGTAATCGATGAACTCAGCAAGGAACTGAAGTACCGGCATATCCAGAGACTTCGCGCCGGAGAATGTACCATTGAAATGGGATTCATCCTGTCCGATGTGACTACCAGCCTGGAGCGTGTGGCAGATCACTGTTCCAATATCGGTGTTTGTGTGACACAGGTTCATGAAGATGCTTTTGATACACATCAGCACCTGAAGCAGATCAAACATGGGCCGGACGAAACCTTCTACCGTGCGCTGGAGGTGATCCGGAATCAGTATCAGCTTCCGGAAATAAAGGATGAGCAGGCGGCAGCCCAGATGGCAGCGGCAGGCAGCCAATAAAAAGATATCGAAATGCTATGCCCTGGTTATCTGTATCAGCAGACGGCCAGGGCTTGTGCAGTAAAAAGAAAGCAGTTATACTGAAGGCATGGAACAAAAAAGACCAGACGATTATGAAGTGCCAACGGCAAAAAACGAACAGAGAGGATATAGAATGATCTACTGTGTGGAAGATGAGAGAAATATCAGAGAGCTTCTTGTCTATACCCTGGAGACAACAGGCTTTGAGGCAGAAGGTTTTGAAACCGGGGCAGAACTTGACACAGCCATGAAAAAAAATATGCCGGAACTGATCCTGCTGGATATCATGCTCCCGGGTGAAGATGGGTATAATATTTTGAAACGACTGAAAAGTGACACCAGGACCCGGGATATCCCGGTGATCATGGTCACAGCCAAAGAAGCGGAGTTTGACAAGGTAAAAGGTCTGGAGGGCGGCGCAGATGATTACATCACCAAGCCCTTCGGGATGATGGAATTTGTAGCCAGGGTCAAAGCGGTCCTTCGGCGCTGCGCAAGGCAGAGCGAAGAGAGAGAGCTGTACTGTAAGGATCTTCGTGTCAATGTGTCCCGTCACGAAGTCAGCTATCAGGGTGAGGTGAAGGAGCTGACCAGAAAGGAATTCGAGCTTCTGGAATATCTTATGGAGAACAAAGGACTGGTCATGTCCAGAAACCAGATCCTGTGCCATGTGTGGGGCTATGATTTTGACGGAGAAACAAGGACTGTAGATGTTCATGTACGGACTCTCCGACAAAAGCTGGGGGAGGCCGGAAATCTGATTGAGACAGTGCGTGGCGTGGGATACCGGATCGGAGATCATGTATGAAAAAGAAAATTCTGCATCATACAAGCATTATGATCATTTTTGCTGTTCTTGTCACGTTTCTGGCAGCAAGTGTGGTCACCTACAATAAATTAAACACATACATGCAGCGGGGAGTCCGTGAGGAAGCGCAGTATATCTGCCTTGCCATGGATGAGTATGGAGATTCCTTTCTCACAAAAAAGCTTCAGACAGTATCATCAAGTCGTGTGACTCTCATACGTAAAGACGGAACCGTTCTCTACGATTCTGAGGCCTCTCCGAAAAAACTAGCAAATCACAGTGATCGTCCGGAATTTATACAGGCAGAAAAAAATGGAAAAAGCGAAAGTATCCGTTATTCAGAAACCTTTGCAAAAAAGACCTTTTATTATGCGGTGAAGCTGGATGACGGAAACGTGCTCCGTGTAGGAAAAACCGTAGACTCTATATATTCCACATGGATCTCAAGTCTTGCTGTGCTGGGACTTCTGATGCTCCTGGTACTGATCCTGGAGTTTGTTTTTGCACAGAGACAGACCAGAGAGCTGATCCGTCCGGTCAACGATCTGGATCTGGAGCATCCGCTGAACAATGTGTGCTATGAGGAGCTGCGTCCCCTTCTTGTGCGGGTGGATGAACAGAACCGGCAGATCCGGCAGCAGGTAAAAGAACTGAAGGAGGCAGAGGAGATCCGGAAGGAATTTTCTGCAAATGTTTCCCATGAGCTGAAGACCCCGCTGATGTCCATTTCCGGTTATGCGGAGCTTATGATGAACGGCATGGTTCCGGCAGATCATATACGGGAATTTTCCGGAAGGATCTACCATGAATCAATAAGACTTTCCAATCTGGTAGCGGATATCATCCAGCTTTCCAGACTGGATGAAAGCAACAGTGAGGTTCCTTTTGAAGAGGTGGATCTTTATGAGCTTGCGGAAGACGTAAGAAATAATCTCAGACATCCTGCCGGAAAGAAAAATATTTTCCTTGAGCTTGCCGGAAGTGCAGAGAAGATCAAGGGTGTCCGCCATGTACTCTATGAGATGCTTTTTAATATTGCAGACAATGCAGTTCGCTATACAGAACAGAATGGTCATGTGCGGATCATGGTAGGCAACCGGAAAGGGCATCCGTTCTACTGTGTGGCAGATGACGGGATCGGAATCCCGAAAAGTGAACAGGGAAGGATCTTTGAGCGCTTTTACCGAGTAGATAAAAGTCATTCCAGACAGACCGGCGGAACAGGTCTGGGGCTTTCCATTGTGAAGCATGGAGCAACGCTTCATCATGCACAGATCAACGTGGAAAGTGAACAGGGAGTTGGAACTAGGATGGAGATCGTTTTCCCGGAGAATACTTCTGACCGAAAATAAACTGAAAATAATCAGTAGGATTTCACGGTGAAGTGTAGTATAATAAAAAAAGGTTCAAAGGCCGGTCGGATGAGAATCTGACCGGCTTAAACTATGTATGGGAAAAAATCCCTGTATTTCTAAAAATCAGGAGGAACAAGATTATGAAAGAGCCGGTTCTGGTAGTAATGGCAGCAGGAATGGGAAGCCGCTACGGCGGACTGAAACAGATCGATCCTGTAGATCAGGAAGGTCATATCATCATGGATTTTTCCATTTATGATGCCGTACGTGCAGGCTTTAAGAAAGTGATATTCATCATAAAAAAAGAGAATGAACAGGATTTCCGCGATGCCATCGGCGACCGCTTAAGTGACAAGGTGGAGATCGTTTATGTGCATCAGGATCTTAACAACATCCCGGAAGGCTTCCAGGTTCCGGAAGGACGTGTGAAGCCATGGGGAACCGGACATGCGGTATTAAGCTGTGCCGGAGAGATCGACGGACCGTTTGTGGTGATCAATGCAGATGATTATTATGGAACCCATGCCTTTAAGATGGCGTATGATTTCCTGATCCAGGCCCAGGAGGACACCGTACCTGCCCAGTATATGATGGTAGGCTACCGTCTTGAGAATACCCTGACAGACAATGGCTACGTTTCCAGAGGTGTCTGTGAGACAGATGAAAATGGATATCTTGCAGATATCAATGAGCGAACACACATTGAGAAACGTGACGGCGGAGCAGCCTACACAGAGGACGATGGAAAAACCTGGACAAGTCTCCCGGGAGAGACTCCGGTATCCATGAACATGTGGGGATTCACCGGCGGATTTATGAAAGAGCTGGTAAAACGCTTCCCGGTATTCCTTGAAAAGAGCATTCCGGAAAATCCTCTGAAATGCGAATATTTCCTTCCGTTTGTAGTTGACGAGCTCCTCCAGGAAAAAAAGGCAGCAGTCAGGGTCCTTACCACACAGGATAAATGGTACGGAGTGACCTATAAAGAGGACAAACCGGTAGTGGTAGCCGCGATCCAGAATCTGAAGGATCAGGGACTTTATCCGCAGGGACTCTGGGATTAAGTAGTAAACCTGGTTTTCTGCTATTGTGGAAACAAAGGAACAGTGCTAAAATAAACAGGAACAGTTAGATCCAATAGAGGAGGAGAAAAACTATGGCAATTTTAGTAACAGGTGGAGCAGGATACATTGGAAGTCATACCGTTGTAGAGCTGCAGAGCGCAGGATATGATGTTGTAGTAGTTGACAATTTATGCAATTCCAGTGAGAAGGCTCTGGACAGAGTATCCAAGATCACAGGCAAACCGGTGAAATTCTATAAAGCAGATATCCTGGACCGCGAAGCATTAAATGAAGTTTTTGACAAAGAAGAGATCGACTCCTGTATTCATTTTGCAGGACTGAAAGCAGTTGGTGAATCTGTTGCCAAGCCGTGGGAGTATTATGAGAATAATATCGCAGGAACCCTTACTCTTGTAGACGTGATGAGAAAACATAATGTTAAAAATATTATTTTCTCTTCCTCAGCAACCGTATACGGAGATCCGGCAATGATCCCGATCACCGAGGAGTGCCCGAAGGGACAGTGTACCAACCCATATGGCTGGACCAAATCCATGCTGGAGCAGATCCTTACAGACATCCAGAAGGCAGACCCGGAGTGGAATGTAGTTCTTCTTCGTTACTTCAACCCGATCGGTGCTCATAAGAGCGGAACCATCGGTGAGAATCCAAATGGTATCCCGAACAACCTGATGCCATATATCACACAGGTAGCAGTAGGCAAGTTGAAAGAGCTTGGCGTATTCGGAAACGATTACGATACACCGGATGGAACAGGTGTCCGTGACTACATCCACGTAGTAGACCTTGCCAAGGGCCATGTAAAAGCCCTTAAGAAGCTGGAAGACAATTCCGGATTAAGCATCTACAACCTTGGAACCGGAAAAGGCTACAGTGTTCTTGATATCGTTAAGAACTTTGAGGCAGCTACCGGCGTCAAGATCCCATATGTGATCAAACCACGCCGCCCAGGCGACATCGCAACCTGCTACTCCGATGCAACCAAAGCTGAGAAAGAGCTTGGCTGGAAGGCAGAGAACGGAATCCGCGAGATGTGTGCAGACTCCTGGAGATGGCAGAGCCAGAACCCTAATGGATATGAGGCTTAAGGAACAGAAAGCTTAATTACATAAAAACATAAAAGCGATATAAAACACGGCAGACAGCCCCGGAGGGATGTCTGCCGTGTTGTTTTTTTGAGAGTAAAAAAGTCGCTTATCATTTTCATAAGCGACAAACAGGCCGGAAACCCGTATAAATGCGGACTTCCGGCCTGCGTTGACCATAATTTTGACTGCTAATAGTTCAGCTTTTCCATGCACTTCTGTTTTTGTTTTATGCTGCTGTGCACATAAATATCCATGGTGATTTTGACGGACGAATGTCCCAGAATTTCAGAAAGTGTCTTGCTGTCAAATCCCATTTCCGTACAACGGGTGGCAAAAGCATGCCGGAGAGAATGAATGTTGATACTGGGGATTTCACATTGCTGAAGGAGCTTCTGGAATTTACGCTGTATATTTCTGGGCTCCATACACTTACGATTCGTACCCGTCAGCAGGTATGAATCAGGTTCAGCAGCAATCCGCTTCATTTTTTTCAATAAAAAATCAGGGATTGGAATATCCCTGATGGATGAGACTGATTTAGGAGGACCTATCATTAAAACGGTTTTGGGTTCGTCATCAGATTCACCAGAATAATCAAGATTTTTTATCCGTGAGATCGTTCGCCTTATATGTAGCAGCTTTTTATCAAAATCAATATCTTCCCAACGGATGCCGCTGAGCTCGCCAACGCGGATCCCTGTATAAATACATAGCAGGATGCCGATGGGAAATTCTGAGTCCTCAGCAGAGAGAACTGTGATCAGCTTTGTGAGATGTTCATGAGAAATAAGCTGAAAAGGACTGGTATTTATTTTGGGATACCGAAATTCCAGCTGTGAAAGATTCAGATACCCCTGTTTTTCACCATAGCGTAAAATACTGTGGAACAGGATCAGAAGATTTTTGATGGTACGTGGCGAAAGCCCCTGCTGTTTCAGCTTTTCAGAGAAGGCATATACAGAAGCAGAAGAGATGTATCTCAGCGGCATATCACCAAATTCCGGAAGGATATGTGTATCAAGAAGTGTTTCGTAGCAGGCATAGGTGCTGAGCTTTACAGCATAACGCATGGATAACATCCATTCTTCACTGAGGTTTCGAAATACATAACACTTTCCCGGAGAGTTTTGAAGATTATTCTGACATAAAACAGCCAGCTTTTTCTTTTTTACAGCCTCGTATGTACGACCATACAGATATCCGTACTGGATCCGTCCATTCTGGTCACGACATTTTTCATAGCGCGCCTCCCATCTTCCGTCTTTCCTTTTTCTGATATTTTCCCCTTTTCTAGGCATAATCGTAGTCTCCTTTTCGCACTATTATAGCAAAAGTCTGACCATTTTTGTGACCACTAATAAGCGAAAAAAAGAAAAATTTGTCGTATATAAAAAAAATTAACCGAAAAAAACTGCATTTTTGGTCGAAAGTGGTGCATTTTTCGTATCTTGACAGTGACAGGGTGCAATGCTATCATTGATTAAGATTCAAAAACTATGCAATTTGAGAGAAAATCACCTGTCGCTTATGAAAATGATAAGTGACAAAAATAATAATTTAGATAAGTTATACTATAATGATTTTTCTTTGCAAAAAACGGAGAACCAAAATGAAAGAACCGGAAACCGGAAAAAAAGAAAACACCGGAAAAAGCGGCTACAGCATCACAACCTGGCGACTGCATCTCTGGTGTAGACATCCGGAATGGCTACGGACCACACAGGAATTTTATAACCGGATCGCTGAATTTTATTACAACCTGCTTCTGAATCATACGGATCTCTGGGAAATGGGAAGCCAGCAGACTTTACGCGAGCTGGAGATCATGAGCATTCCGGGGCGAGGCGGACGCATACCATCAGATCCTCTCCCCTGGCAAAAGGTTCCACTGTATTTTCGAAGAGCAGCAGCCAATGAGGGAATTGCTTCAGCCAAAAGCTATCTCAGCCGTTTTGCCCAGGATGAGAAGATCGGCAGAGCAGAGAAACTAAATGCAGCAGTTACCTATTACAAAGGAATGTATCAGGACTTTTCCGCTAAAGAGATCACACTGCGTGTCTGGACAGGAGACACATGGACCTGGATGCATTGCCGGCTGTCAGGCAGAGACTTTCCGGAAAACGCCAGACTCATGTCACCATCCGTAGTTTTTGAATACAAATATGACATGCTGCATGTTCCAGTACGGCAGAACAATGAAAATACAGCAACCGTACGTCAGAGGATGCAGGCAGGATGCAGGATACTCTGTATTCAGTTTACAAACAGTGATGCCTTTGCAGCAGGCGTTGTTCTGGACGGAACCGGTCAGGAGATCGCAGTGAAGTTCTGGAAAGGCGGAAATGAATACAGCCACCATTGCAGAAAGCTTCTGGAAAAGATCCAGAAGTCCCAGGAAGCAACCGGAGGCAGACAGACAGGCAGAGTTGATCAGAAATACTGGATGCATCTGAAACATCTTTCTGAACACTATGGACACCAGGTCACAAGCCAGATCTTACGTTTTGCTGTAGAGCAGGACGTTTCTGTGATCGTACTTCCACGTTATAACCAGGAATATTCCAGAAACGTCATGAAAGGCTCAGGAAACTGGGGCCCGCTCCACTTAAGCACCAGGATTCGCCAGTACCTGGACTACAAAGCCTGGAAAAACGGAATCATTGTTATCGAAGTCCACGCCACCGGCATCAGCAAAATTTGTGCAAAGTGTGGTGTAGAAATCATTCGGACTGACACCAGAACAGAACTATGCTGCTGTGCCAACGGACACCAGACGAATCGGTATCTGAATGCTGTGAGAAATCTCGGGAAAAAGTGCCTGACACAGTTTGGACGCAGAGCATGAAGGGAAGAACAAAGGAAACAGAATATCAGTATGAAAAGCGAGCAGGTGGATTGACCTTATGGCATGTCAGAAAACAGATGTCATAAAGTCAGTGCATCGGCTTTGCCGTGCTGACAAAAAGAAAGCGAAAGCAAAACACGGTGTATATCAGTGATAAACACCGTCGGGTTGAATACCGCCTGTCGTGTGTGTACCTGAAGAAGGTGTGGGCACGGCGAAGAATGTGCCGGCTTTTGAGTTGGGGAGTGTATTCGAAGTTATGAAAAATAAAAACTTGCATATGGAGGATGAATAGAAAAAAGAGAGAAAGCATGTAAGGAAATATTGAAATGACGAAGAATACGCCTACAGTAAAAATTATAGTAGCAACACATAAAAAATATGAAATGCCTCAAGATGCAATGTATCTTCCACTGCATGTTGGCGCAGAGGGAAAAACAGATCAGAATGGAAATCCGCTGGATTTAGGGTATCAAAAAGATAATACAGGAGAAAACATTTCAAACAAAAACGCTGCGTATTGTGAGCTTACAGGCTTATATTGGGCGTGGAAAAATCTTGACACGGATTATACAGGATTGGCACATTACAGACGCCATTTTGGAAAGAAAACCAAGGCACCATTTGAAGGTGTTCTTACGTATAATGAGCTGCGCCCAATGTTGGAAAAATATAAAATTTTTGTACCTAAAAAAAGAAAGTATTATATAGAAACCTTATATTCCCATTATGAACATACACATTATGCATCTCAATTAGATATCACCAGAGAGATAATCGCTGAAAAATATCCCGACTATCTGAAAAGTTATGATGAAGTTGTAAAACACACTTACGGATATATGTTCAATATGATGATCATGCAAAAAAGATATCTGAATGATTATTGTGAATGGTTATTTGATATTCTCTTCGAGTTAGAAAAACGCATCGATCCACAGGAATTATCAGCATTTCAGGGGCGATTTTATGGAAGAGTAAGCGAGATAATATTTAATGTGTGGCTTGATGGTGAGATTAAACTAGGAAAAATTAAGAAAAATGAGATTAAAGAGTTGCCTTACCAGCATATGGAAAAGATTAATTGGTGGAAAAAGAGTACAGCGTTTTTAAAAGCTAAGTTTGTTGGAAAAAGATATGAAGGGAGCTTTTAAATAAGAGGATTATGAATGAAAAAATATTAATTTCATATATTATTCCAGCATATAATGCGGCTGATACATTAGAAAGAGCTGTGGAAAGTATTACACATACTTGTAACATGGAGAAATGTGAAATATTGATTGTTGAAAATGGATCAACTGATTACACCAATAGTGTTGCATTAAAATTAATTCAAAAATATGGAGAAAATGTTAAACTAATTCATTCGGAAAAAGGAGTGTCAAGAGCTAGAAATGAAGGATTGAAAAACGCCAGAGGAGAATGGATTGTCTTTGTCGATGCAGATGATTATATAGTATCTAAAAGCAAAAAATATATTTACGAAGATATATTAAATGCTAAAGCGGATTTGTATGTATATAGTTACGAGATTGGTAATAGAGCAAATTATATAAACAATAAAGAAGAGAAAACATATTATTTTAATGACTCTGCAGAAAAAATAAAGTTGGAAATGATCGCAAATCCAACAAAATTCATGCAGGTTTGGGGAAAGATTTTTAGGAAAAGCATTATTTATGAAAATAGAATTGGCTTTAATACAAAAATGCAGCTTTCAGAGGATAGTGATTTTACATTACATTATTTAATGCATTGTTCCAGAATTAGCATAAGTGATACGATATTTTACCATTATTCTATAGACAATGAGTCTACGATGAGGAGTAACGCAGATAAAAAAGTACTTCAATATATTGAAGCTATGAATATAACGAGTAAGTATATTGAAAAACAACATGAAAATGTACAATTGGCATTTAATGATTATATTTTAATGCATTTAAATATAGCCTGTGTTAGAGGTATATTTTGCGTTAATAATAAAGAAAATTATGTAAAAAAAATAGAGCATATAAAAAAAATTATAAATACACCTGTATTCAAAGATGCGATAAAAAAGTTCCATATAAAGAATAATTTTTCAGCGAGAACATTGCCTGTTTTTTTTATGAAATATAAATTGGTTCATATTGCAAGTATCATATATATTGTGCGGGCATATCAAAATTATATTTACGAAAAAAGTAGAAATTAAAATAGTCAAACATTAAATTGTGAGGAAACCTATGTATAAAATATTAGTTTTTGGTATGACAGAAAATCCAGGTGGGGTAGAGAGTGTTATTATGAATTACTATCATTACATGGATAAGAATACCTTTCATTTTGATTTTTTATGTAATTCATATAATAAAATCGCTTTCGAAGAAGAAATTATTTCCAATGGTTCACAAACCTTTCATTTTCCTGCGAGAAGTAAAAATTATAAAAAATACAAAAAAGAATTAAAAAATTTTTTTGAAAATAATGCCTCTAAGTATGATGCAATATGGGTGAATGTGTGTAGTCTTGCCAATATTGATTATCTGAAAATGGCAAAAAAATATGGGATAAAAAGAAGAATTATACATAGCCATAATTCTCAAAATATGGATAGCAGGTTAAGAGGAATTTTACATAAATATAATAAAAAAAGAATTGCTTATTATGTAACGGATTTTTGGAGCTGCTCAAAAGAAGCTTCGGAATGGTTTTATGATTCTTCAATAATAAAAAAATCTATTATTATCAGTAATGCGATAGACGTAGAAAAATATTGTTTTGATGATGTGAAGCGAAAAAAATTGCGGCGAGATTTGAAGTGGGAAGAAAATTATATCATAGGAAATATAGGAAGGTTGCATTTCCAAAAAAATCAAATGTTTATTTTAGACATATTTGAAAAACTTATAAAAAAAGAACCAAAAGTAAGATTGATTTTAATAGGTGATGGAGAAGACAGGACAAAGCTTGAAAAAGAGATTGATAAAAAGAAACTAAATAAGTATGTATATATGGCCGGAATTCAGAAAGACATATGTGGATGGTTGAGTACATTCGATCTGTTTTTGTTTCCATCTAAATTTGAAGGCCTCAGCATGGCTGCGATGGAAGCTCAGGCAAATGGAGTACCTATGTTAGCATCTGACAGTGTAATTCCTAAAGAAGTTAAAATTAATCCATCATTTATATTTTGGAATTTGGAAAATTCAGCGGAGTCTTGGGCAGAAGAAATTTTAAATATCAAAGAAAATATAAACCGAGTGTCCCAAAAGGAGATAGTGGATAATTTTACAATGCGAGGATACGAAATTCATACTGAAGCAAAAAAATTAGAAAAATTATTGTTGAATGGTGTGGTGAACAAATAAGTTTAAAAATAAAAGAAACGGTAGTGGAATAATGGACTGATAAAGAGAAAATAAAAAAAACAATCAGACAATCAGACAATAAGGCTATTTCTATGAGACGTTTAATAGGGAAGAAAGATAGGAGCGCGTTTTATGGATATATATCGCACAATAACTATTTAACCTTTATATATTAAAGAAAGGACAGTGAGATAAGAGATTTGTGTTTTATCTCTGTAAAGTATGAGAAAGTTAGATAATACGGAAGTTAAAAAGTATATTTTGAATATATTATGTGAGTTTGCGGCATTCTGTGATCAGAATGGGCTGAGATATTATTTATCGGGAGGAACTTTGTTAGGAGCAGTACGCCATAAAGGGTTTATTCCATGGGATGATGATGTTGATTTATTAATGCCACGTCCAGATTTTGATAAATTACATGATTTATTAAGAAAAGGAAATATTCGACCATATTATAAATTAATCAGTCTACAGATGGGAAATAGTTTTTGGCCATTTGCCAAAATTATTGATACAAGAACCTATGTAAAAAATGAATATTCAAATGTTGATCAACATTTGTGGATTGATATTTTTCCGATGGATGGTCTTCCGGATGATAAGGAAGAAAGTGATATATTGTTGAGTAAAGCGGAACCATTAAAAAAATGGATTAATCGATGCAGTGCAACTATAGGAAAAGGAAAAGGTTTTGTACGAAGTATAGTTAAAATACCGATGATTCTTTTTTTGCGAATGTATACACCAGAAAGATTTGGGAGAAAATTAGATAAACTGGCTCATCAGTATGATTTTGACAAACAGGAGTATATTGGTGGAGTTGCTTGGAGTTTGGGTCCTAATGAAAGAATGAAAAAGAAAGAATACTTACCATATAATGATGTGGAATTTTGTGGGAAAAAATTTCATGCGCCAGCATGTTGGAAGTTTTATTTGACACAAATATATGGAGACTATATGCAACTTCCGCCAGAAAGTAAGCGGATAAATCATGAGTTTGATGCTTATATTGAGGGATGATTGAGGGAAAGGCGGATATAATAAATGAATTATTATGTTGTGGAAACCGATAAACATAAGTTGATACAAAAAACAGCTGGAGTTAAAGCCAGACAAGATGTAGAAACTATTTTTAAGTGGAATAATTTAAAAAAAATTGAGATTCCATGCCTGATAGAAGGACGTGAAAACAAAACAAGATTAGGAAAAATAAAAGCACATTATGATGTTTATATGTTATGGAAGAATGCATTAAAAAAAATAAAAAAAAATGATTGGATATATATTCAGTTTCCATTGTTAGAACATACAATGCTGTTTTCATTACTTATAAAAAATTTGGAAAAAAGAGGAATACATACTTCAATAATCATACATGACGTTGAGGCAATTCGTTTTACATTAAGAAATGATGTTCCATTATCTCGAAAAATTAGAATGAGATTTGAAGAAATTAGTTCATTTAAGAATTGCAGTAAAATCATTGTGCATAATGAAAAAATGAAGTCATTTATGCATGAAAAATGGAAAATACATAAAGATAAAATGGATATATTAGGAATATTTGATTATTTAGTTGAGAATTATAATGAAGAATTATTAGAAAAGAGAAACTTAAGCAGAAAAGGTCCAGTTATCATAGCGGGAGCATTGAGTAAACATAAGGCTGGATATATATATAATTTACCGGAAAATTGTAACTTTAATTTATATGGAATTAATTTTGAACGAGAAAAAGCTTCTTCAAATACAAATTATGTTGGGGCATTTAATCCAGAAGAATTAATTTATAATCTACAAGGTAGTTTTGGCTTGGTCTGGGATGGGGACAGCAGTGCTACTTGTACTGGAGTTTATGGAGATTATCTTAAAATTAATAATCCGCATAAGACATCAATGTATTTGGCAGCTGGAATTCCTATAATTATATGGGAAGAAGCTGCATTAGCAAATTTTATTAAGAAAAATCATTGTGGAATAACAATAAAGTCAACAGATGAAATTAGAAACATAATAGACAATATGCTCGATGAAGAATATGAAACATTAAAAGCTAATGCGTGCAAAATTGGTGGGAAATTAAGAAGAGGATATTTCTTAAAAAGTGCAATGAAACAAAGTATATAATATTTGTGAAGTTATATTGAACTTCTAATATATGAGGAACAGGTGAAAATGTTTAATCTTATAGTACTTATTTTAGTAACAATTGTATTTTTAATGTTTGGGTATTTAATTACTCATGCAGATATTTTTTCTCCATTTTGCGTTTTTTGTGAAATGTTTTTAATTGCAGAATTTTTGTGCCTTTTTTTTGTAAGGATGTACAAGGTAGAAATTCATTTGAAGACTATTTTAGTAATTGCTTTAGGAACGATTTCATTTGGAATTGTTAGTGCTTTTTTTAACATGAAAAGAGTTGATGTTCGAAATTATGGAGAACAACATTCTAGAAATTATATTTCTATAAATTATTTGATTCAACTAGTATTTCTTATTTTGGAAGTTCTAGTAGTGTTTTATCATGCTAAATATATAAAAGATGTTGTAGCTGCGTTTGGGTATAGTACTTCATCAATTTTTGATATAGCCGGCAAGTACCATGTCATTGCACTGTTCAATTATAATAATTTTATTGAAAAGGCAGTCTCTGCATCTTTTATATATAGACATGGTATTGTTTGGATAACTGCATATGCATATGTATTGCTTTATATTTTAATTAATAATTTAGCCGTAAAGAAAAAAATAGAAATTATACAGATAATATATTTGGGAATTTATGCATTTGATCAGATGTTATCAGGTGGTAGAACTGCATTATTTAGGATGATAACTGCAATTTTGATAATAACGGTAATATGTTTTGGACTTAATAAACGTCGAAATTTTACAAAGTTATTATTTAAAATTGTAGGTATTATTTTTGGAATAATTTTATTACTTATCGGAATCAATATGCTTTTGAATCGTACGGGTGAGAATAGCACTTTAAATCTAATTCTGGAATCAATTTATGTATATATTGGAGCTCCAATACAAAATTTGGATACGTATTTACAAGGAACTCGTCATACACCTGAATTGTGGGGAAGTCAAGTGTTTCGTAATATCTATACGTACTTGGGAGGAAAATATGGAATAAGTCAATATTTATATCAATTAGATCTTCCATTTTTAAAACATAATGGATTAAATACTGGTAATGTATATACAACTTTTTATCAGTTTTATTATGATTTTGGTTATGATGGTATTGTACCGCTTATGGCAATAATTGCTTTATATTTTAGTTGTGCTTATAGAAAAATATATAACAATAAACCTTTTACAATAATAATATATGCATATTTATTTAATGATTTAATTATGTTGATTTTTTCAGACAGATTTTACGAAACGGTAGCATCAATAGGTTTTGTGAAGCACTTGTTAGTCACATTTATATTATATAAGGTGTTGATTGATAAAGGAGTTGCATTGGAGTATAGACATGGGATTAAACTTAAATTCAAAAGGCAAAAGAAAACAGTAATACCAATGGGAACAAATTAGAACAAAAAAAATGGACAAATAATCAAGAGATAATTGAATTTGATTAACACGAGCTAGAGACTAGGAGGTTCAAGGGATGAATATTGCAGTGATTTTTGCTGGAGGTGTTGGAAGCCGTATGCATAGTAAAGATCGACCGAAACAGTTTCTTGAAATGTATAATAAACCAATAATAATACATACATTGGAATATTTTGAAAACCATTCTATGATAGATGCGATTGTGGTTGTGTGTATAAAAGATTGGATTCCATATTTAAATAAACTTCTTTATAAATTTCGTATTGAAAAAGTAAAATCTGTAGTTCCTGGAGGGGAAACAGGTCAATTATCCATATACAATGGTCTTAAATCTGCAAAACAGATTGCAAAAGATGAAAAAAGCATTGTTTTAATTCATGATGGCGTTAGACCATTGATTAATGAGAAAGTAATTAGTGATAATATTCAATCGGTGATTAAATATGGTTCTGCAATCACAACAGCTAAAGTAAAAGAGACAATACTTGTTGTTAATGAGGGAACAGCAACAATTGATTATGTCCCAAGTCGGAACAATTCAAGAGTTGCCAAAGCTCCACAAAGTTTTTGGCTAGATGATATTTTGAAAGCTCATGAAAAAGCACTTTCAGAAGGTGAAAAGAATTGTATTGATTCTTGCACAATGATGCAAAGATATGGATATGATCTTTATCTGATTGATGGACCAGGAGAAAATATTAAAATTACAACACCAGAAGATTTTTATACTATGCGAGCTATTCTTGAAGCAAAAGAAAATGAGCAAATATATGGGCTTGAATAAGGATAATAAAAAGCTTATAAAGAAAAATAAATTAAAGGAGGAGATGCTGGATGAGAAAAGGACCGCTAGAGGATGATTTGCAATATATCGCAAAATATCCGTTACAGTATGAGCAGCTGAAGGAAACCACTGTTCTGGTAACTGGGGCAACTGGGCTTATCGGAGCTTCAATAGTAAGAGCGCTTATAGCAGTAGAAGGTATTCATATTATTGCATTAGTGAGAAATATTGAAAAAGCAAATAAATTATATAGTAGACATGAGTTGGACAATATTGAGCTTATTGTTGGTGATATCACATTTCCTATTAATGTTAATAAAAAAGTTGACTGGATCTTTCATTGTGCTGCTGTAACAACATCTAAATTAATGATTGAAAAACCAGTAGAGACATTATCTACAGCAATAGAGGGTACAAAAAATATTTTAGAACTTGCTCGTAAAAATAAATGTAAATCAATGGTATATATTTCATCAATGGAAATGTATGGAACATTTAATAATTCTGATACAGAGATAACAGAAGATAAGATTGGTTACATTAATCCATTGAAAGTACGTAGTAATTATCCTGAAAGTAAGCGGTTATGCGAAAATATGTGTGTTGCATATATGAGAGAATACGGAGTTAAAGTCAAGATTGCTAGGTTAGCACAAACGTTTGGCGCAGGAATTTTGCCAGGGGAGAATCGTGTATTTGCTCAATTTGCTAAAAGCGTAATTTCAGGAAGAGATATAGTATTGCATACGAGAGGATTATCGGAAGGAAATTATTGTTATACTCGAGATTGTGTTTTAGGATTATTTATAATTTTACTTTGCGGAGAAAATGGTGAAGCATATAATGTGGCAAATCCAAAATCACATACTACAATTGCAGAAATGGCGCATATGGTTGCGGATAAAATTTCAAATGGGAAAATTAAAGTAATATACGATATTCCTAAAGATAATGTATTTGGTTATGCAGAAGATACGAAAATGAAGTTAAATTCTGATAAATTACAAGCTTTAGGGTGGACACCAGAAATAGGCTTAGAGGATGCATATAAGAGAATGATTGAACAGATGAAGATTGAGGAAATATAGAGTAAGTACGAAAATCTTATAAGTAAGAGAGTAGAAAAAATAAATGAAAAAGAAATCAATAAAACTAAATTTTGTTATGAATATAATTCTGACAATGTCTTCTTTCATTTTTCCATTGATAACTTTTCCGTATGTATCAAGAGTTTTATTGCCAGTTGGAACAGGAAAAGTGTCGATGGCAACATCTGTTATTACATATTTTTCTATGTTTGCTCAATTAGGTATTCCTACATATGGAATTCGGGCGTGTGCAAAAGTTAGGGATAATCGTGAGAAACTTTCCAAGGTGGCACAGGAACTTTTGATCATTAATATAATCATGAGTATGATTTCTTATATGGTATTGATTATATTGTTGTTTTATGTATCTAAATTTAGATGTGAAAAAGAATTGTATGTAATATTGAGTTTTAACATTATTTTGACATCTATCGGCATGGAATGGTTATATAAAGCCTTGGAACAGTATACTTATATCACAGTACGATCAGTTATTTTCAAATTTATCGCGCTGATTTTTATGTTCTTTCTCGTACATAAACAGACGGATTATGTTATTTATGGTGGAATAACAATTTTTGCAGCTTCTGCATCGAATATTTTAAATTTGATTAATGCACATAAATTTATAAATCTGAAGCCTGTTGGAAATTACAATTTTAGACGACACCTAAAACCAGTATTGATATTCTTTGCTATGTCATGTGCAACAACAATATATACAAATCTTGATACGGTAATGTTGGGATTTATGACAACAGATACAGATGTGGGATATTATAATGCAGCAGTAAAAATTAAAGTAATCCTTGTGAGTGTTGTAACATCATTAGGGACAGTATTGTTGCCTAGAGCATCTTATTATATACAAAGAGGAGAATTGAAAGAGTTTCATAGAATTACAAGAAAGGCATTGAATTTTGTCTTTTTAATGGCAACACCTTTGTTTGTATATTTTATTTATTTTGCAAAAGAAGGGATTTTCTTTTTGTCAGGTAATAATTATGTTGGCTCTATTATACCCATGCAGGTGATTATGCCAACTCTTTTATTAATTGGTATTACAAATATACTTGGAATTCAGATACTTGTACCAACAGGACGAGAGAAAATTGTATTATATTCTGAGATTGTTGGTGCTGTCGTGGATGTCATTATCAATGCACTATTGATCCCGGTTTATGCGTCAACGGGAGCTGCAATAGGTACATTGGTTGCTGAGTTTGCAGTTTTTGTTGTCCAGTTTTATGCGTTAAAAGATGAAATTTTGAATACTTTTCGACAGATACATTATATAAAAATATTAATTGCATTGTCTGTCGGTAGTATTGTATCTTTGTGGGTGAAAATATTAAATTTAGAATGTTTTTTTTCATTAGTAATATCATCACTTCTTTTTTTTGGTGCATATGGATTTGTATTACTGATTTTGAAAGAAGAACTGTTTCTTGAAATTTTTAATACAATAAAAAATAAAATAATATAATATAATATCTGTTGCATTAAATGATGAAAGGGAGAGATTAAATAAAAAGAATGGAAAATGTAAACAAAAACAACATATATCGGCAAGAAGATAAGGATATATTAAGAATTATATTGGTAGCTTTGGTAGTTATAGGTCACGGGACATATTATAATATAACTACAAAATTTGGAGGCATTAATTACGGAACTATGATGTCAGATGCGTCTATATCTGATACAATGTTTCATAAAATTACAAGCATTTTAACAAATTTTATTTATACATTTCATATGCCAGCATTTATAGCGCTATCTGGAAGTCTTTTTTCATTGAAAAAGAATATTAATACCAGGGGAACTATTATAAAAAAGACAAAAAGGTTACTGGTTCCATTTATTGCTGTATGGATTTTCTGGAATTTACCTGTTAAATATTTTTCGGGTTATTACCATGGTGTTAGTATAAAGGGAATGCTATTGCAGTTGATTTTTCCTTCATGTGTATATTTATGGTATTTAGAATGTTTGTTTTTGGTGTTTGTCATTGCAAGTTTTGTTTGTAAATTAGAAACAAAAAAGCAAATAGTTATAGTTAGCTTTTGTTGGTGCATAGGAGTAATCTTATATAAAGGATTGGATCAATATCACGTTTTGGGAGATCCTTTATATTATCTTTTATGGTTTTATCTGGGATATAGATTGGAAAATATGATTGAGTGGTTGAAAAAACATAATATTTGGAAAGATTCATCGATATTATGTTTGTTTGGGCTGGTATGTTTATCTTTTATTGTCGATAAAATAGTAAAGATTCATTTTTTCCATTTTTTGAGTTCGTATATTGTATGTCCATTTTTTATGTTGATAGTTTTAAACTATATAGTAAGGCATATAAAAATAAATGGTAGAGCAATAAAGTCATTGAGTGACTATGGAATGGGAATATATTTGTATGCAGAACCATTAAATTATTTATTTTTATTTTGGTTTTATCGTTTTTGTGGAATTGAATTTTTTGGTTCAGAGTTCGGGGCAGCAATAATATATTTTTCAAGAATTGTTATAACACCAATAATAGCAATAGGTATTACATGGATATTAAAAAAATTTAATTTGAAATATTTATATTAATAAGGCAGATAGAAAGTTAAAGATGTAACTAAAGAAATTGATAACAGGGAGAAATTAAAATGATGTACAATTATTTAGTAGTAGGTTCCGGCTTATACGGAGCAATCTTCGCGCACGAAGCAAAAAAATCAGGAAAGACAGTTCTTGTAGTAGACAAGCGATCGAATATTGCTGGAAATGTTTACACAGAGAAAACAGAAGGTATTAACGTACATAAATATGGAGCACATATTTTCCATACTAACAACAAGAAAGTATGGAATTATATCACTCAGTTTGCAGAGTTCAACAGGTTTACAAACAGCCCGGTCGCTAATTATAAAGGGGAACTTTACAGTCTTCCTTTTAATATGTATACATTTAATAAAATGTGGGGTGTGGTAACACCGGAGGAAGCTGCAGCGAAGATTGAGGAGCAGAGAAAAGAAGCTGGAATTACAGAACCAAAGAATCTGGAAGAGCAGGCAATTTCATTGGTCGGACGTGACATTTATGAAAAGTTGATCAAGGGTTATACCGAGAAACAGTGGGGACGTGACTGTAAGGATCTTCCTTCGTTTATTATTAAACGTCTGCCGGTTCGTCTGACATTTGATAATAACTATTTTAATGCTTTGTATCAGGGTATCCCAGTTGGAGGTTACACGAAGATGGTAGCAAATCTTCTGGAAGGTATTGAGGTTCGTTTGAGTACAGATTATCTGGAAAACAAAGATGAATTAGATGCGATGGCTGAAAAAGTAGTTTACACAGGTCCGATCGATGCATATTTTGATTATAAGCTTGGTACACTGGAATATCGTTCCGTGCGTTTTGAAACAGAAACTCTGGATAAACCGAATTTCCAGGGAAATGCAGCTGTGAATTATACGGATCGGGAAACTCCATGGACGCGTATCATTGAGCATAAATGGTTTGAATTTGGTAAGGATGAGGAAGGTAACGATCTTCCTAAGACAGTGATCAGCCGAGAATTCAGTTCTGAGTGGAAGCCGGGGGATGAGCCGTATTATCCTGTTAACGATGAAAAGAATGGAGCTCTTTACGCAGAGTATAAAAAGCTGGCAGAAGCTGAGACAAATGTGATTTTTGGCGGACGTCTTGGTGAATATAAATATTATGACATGGATCAGGTTATTGCGGCTGTATTAGACCGCTGTGAAAAAGAATTGCATTAAGATCAGGAAATGAGGGGAAATTAAATGCAAACAACATTACTTATCATGGCTGCTGGTATCGGTTCCCGTTTTGGCGGTGGTATCAAACAGCTGGAGCCGGTTGATGAACAGGGCCATATCATCATGGATTATTCGATTCATGACGCAATCGAAGCAGGTTTTAACAAGGTGATTTTTATTATCCGAAAGGATATTGAAAATGAATTTAAGGATGTGATCGGGAATCGGATCGAGGCGGTCTGCAAGGCGCATTCTGTTACTGTGGAGTATGTTTTCCAGGATATCAACGATATTCCGGGAGAACTTCCGGAAGGCCGTACGAAGCCTTGGGGTACCGGACAGGCGGTTCTGGCTGCAAAGGATGTTTTGACAACGCCTTTTGTTGTGATCAATGCAGATGATTATTATGGAAAAGAAGGATTCCGTGAGATTCATGATTATCTTGTAAAAGGAGGCCAGTCCTGCATGGCTGGTTTTGTGTTGAAGAATACGTTGTCTGATAATGGTGGTGTGACACGTGGCATCTGCAAAATGGATGAGTATAATAATCTGACGGAGATTGTGGAGACTTCCAATATTGTAAAGAATGCAGAAGGTGCCGAGGCGGACGGCGTAAAGCTGGATACAGAATCACTTGTTTCTATGAATATGTGGGGATTGGCACCGGAGTTCCTGAAAACGCTGGAAAGTGGTTTTCAATATTTTTTTGAAAAAGTGGTCCCGGAGAATCTTATAAAGGCGGAATTTTTGATTCCAACATTTATTGGAGAACTTCTGGCAGAAGGAAGGATATCCGTAAAGGTTCTTCGTACCAATGATACTTGGTATGGTATGACTTATAAAGAGGATGTTGCTGCAGTGAAGGATAGTTTCAGAGAGATGTTGGAAAAAGGAATTTACAGAGAAGAGCTTTTTGCTGATTTATAAGAGTTTTTTTGTATAAAAGCGAGACCGTCAGTAAATGGGGATAATGTTACTATTATTTTATATAGAAGGCATATAAGAATATAGAATCATTTGCAAATGGCCCCAATATATAAAGAAATAAAGGAACATTGTGATGAATATATCGGTGATGAATTCGAAGGATAATTGGAATATATTTAGCAAAAATCGTAATGCAATTTATGGTGTGGCGATAATTTCAATTATGATATTTCATTTTTTTGAAGATATAGCAAATTCAAATTTATCCGGAGGGGGATTGGGATTTTTAGGCAAGTTGTATAACACATTCATTGGTAGTGTTGGAGTTGAGTTCTTTGTTTTTCTGTCCGGCGTTGGATTATATTTTTCGATGTCAAAAGATTCCAATATTTTGCATTTTTTTCAGAAGAGAATAAAGAGAATTTTGCCAGCTTATCTTATGGTTGCTATTCCATATTGGATTGTGATTGATCTTATTATCATGCAAAAAGGTGTCAAGATGTTTGCATTTGATTTTGGCTTTGTTACATTTTTTACACAAGGGACAAGAACCTTTTGGTATGTGTTATTTATTGTTTTTGCATATTTAATTTATCCATTTGTTTATAAGATATTGCATGTAAAGTGGTCAGATTGGGGGCAACTGTTAATTCTTCTTATTATAGCTTTAGTTATTCAATTTTTACCGAGAATTGTAGCTCCTGTATTGAATTTAAATATAGAAATTCTATTGGGAAGATTTCTTGTTTTTTTCATAGGGTGTTGGTGTGGAAAAAAAGTTTACCAGAATGCTTGTATTAATAATATAGATAAAATGGGAATTTTATTTGGAGTAATGATAATGCTGTGCGGCTTTTTACCGGTAACCAAAATAGTTGTGTCAAAACTAGGATTTAGGATTTTGATGTGTTTTTGGGGGATTTTTTTGCTGTATTGTATTGCTGTAAGTATGCGAAAGATGCCTAAAAGAATTGTAAAGATATTGGAGCAGTTTGGAAAAATGTCTTATGAATTATATTTGACTCATGTTGCAATTAGAGCACTTATGAATGTTATAGGGATAAAGACATTTTATTTTCAAAATTATGTTTTTTGTATTTTGATAAGTTTGTTTTTGACATACACAATTGTAAAATTACAAAAAAAGCTGATTTAGGGTAATAGATAATAATCGGCTTCTGCCTTGGTCAGAAGAATAGCAAAATGCTCAGATCCTCTGTAAAGGATCTGAGCATTTTCAATACGAACTATTTCTTCTGTAATTTCAGCACGTCCTCAAGAGAAAGGCCTGAAAATCTGGAGATGTCTTCAGGAGAGAATCTTGGATCCTGAAGCATACGCTGTGCTGTCAGCATAGCTTGTTCCTGATGGCCTTCGGCACGTGCATCATCGCACATTTCCTGAACAGCCTGACACATATTAACCCTCCCTTCTGTTTCTGTGAAACGTAAGTTGATACCGGTTATGGAGTCGATGACCCGGGCTGCTTTGAGCTCGAGTGACCGGAAGCCGGGACTCTGTGATGTAAGCTCCTGGAGCTTCCGTTTATCTTTGGAATATTTGATGAAGAGCATGACTTCTTTGAGATTGCTCTGGAGTTTGTCAAGCTCTTCATCCTTTATCTCGGCAGGTGAGAAGAGATTGATCCGGTAATCCGGGACCATGGAAAGAATTTCGGGGTCCTGGACAGAGAGCATTTCGTGGAGGCTCCTGGGAGCGTTCCAGGTGTCGGAACCGAAGTACACGACCGTGGTTATGACTGGGATGAGCCGGTCATCCTTGTAGAAGCCGGTGAGATATTCTCCGGATGTGGAAGGCCATTGTTTCGCTTCTCTGTGGGATCTGGCGGAATTTTCTACCTACCCTGCGTATTCTAATGCATCATAGACCATGTTCTTGACCGGCATTGCGAAGTGAGGTTCCGACTGGTTCTCAATCCCCAGGAGAAGATAGATCCTTGAATCGTCGTGCATAACATTAAGAGATTTGAATTCGTCCCGGAATTTCTGGACAGGAACTTCTGAAATGCCGGATCCGTAGGGGACAGCGAGAGCTGTGGTATCCAGTGGATGAAGCGTGTCAGGGTCTATGACGTTTTTTCCTTTGTACAGCATATGGTTGAACACATCCGCAAAAACGCGGTTGTCAGCCATGTAATCTTTGGTGATGGTATCCTTTGTACCCATAGGTTTCACCACCTTCGATCTGTTTATGTGATCAGAGTAGTTTATTATCTGATCCAGTTACAGGGTATCATACATTTTGGTGTTTGAGAAGCGGATATCTGATATTTTATCATTTTTGCAGCTTGCGGAGATCTGTTTGACAACATTCTTATATAAGATTTACCGGGATTTTACAGTAGCTTCTTGCCAGCTACCCTTTTTCGGTGTTAAAATAACAGCATCAATGAAAGAACAGGGAGAATGAAATCAATGTACGATTATCTTATCGTAGGTGCCGGTCTTTACGGTGCGGTTTTTGCACAGGAGGCGAAGCGTGCCGGGAAGTCAGTGCTTGTGATCGACAAGCGTCCGCATATTGCGGGAAATGTATATACAGAGAAGGTGGAAGGGATCAATGTGCATAAATACGGTGCACATATTTTCCATACCAATAATAAGAAGGTCTGGGATTATATCACCCGGTTTGCCACCTTCAATCGTTTTACCAACAGTCCGGTTGCCAATTATCACGGGGAGCTGTACAGTCTTCCGTTTAATATGTATACCTTTAACAGGATGTGGGGCGTGGTGACTCCGGAAGAGGCTGCGGCAAAGATCGAGGAGCAGCGGCAGGCTGCAGGGATCACGGAACCTTCAAATCTGGAGGAACAGGCTATCAGTCTTGTAGGTACGGATATTTATGAGAAGCTGATCAAGGGCTATACAGAGAAGCAGTGGGGACGTCCATGTACGGAGCTTCCTGCTTTTATCATCAAGAGGCTTCCGGTGCGTCTGACTTTTGACAATAACTATTTCAATGCGCTGTACCAGGGAATCCCGGTGGGTGGTTATACGAAGATGGTTGCCAATCTGCTGGACGGTATCGAGGTACGGCTGAATGAGGATTATCTGGAGAAAAAAGAGCAGTACGATGCAATGGCGGAGAAGGTGATCTACACAGGTGCCATCGACGCGTATTTTGACTATAAGCTGGGAACTCTGGAGTATCGTTCTGTGCGTTTTGAGAATGAAACACTGGATAAACCTAATTTCCAGGGAAATGCAGCAGTGAATTATACGGATGTGGAGACTCCGTGGACCCGTATCATCGAGCATAAATGGTTTGAGTTCGGAAAGGATGAGGAGGGTAATGATCTTCCGAAAACGGTGATCAGCCGGGAATACAGTTCCGAGTGGAAGCCTGGAGATGAGCCGTATTATCCGGTCAATGATGAGAAGAACGGAGCGCTTTACGGACAGTATAAGGAGCTTGCAGAGAAGGAACCGAAGGTGATCTTCGGCGGCCGTCTTGGCGAATATAAATATTATGACATGGATGCGGTGATCGCTTCTGCGCTGGATATGTGTGAGCGGGAGCTTGCATAAAAAAGATACTGGATATAACTAATGATAAGATCCTCTTATATTTCGGAGCCAAGGCAAAAGAGAAATATAAGGGGATTTTATGCATAGAATGGCAGTGAGATTTTTTGAGGGAGGAAAGAGCAATGAAAAGGTGCAAAGGTGTGCTTCTGGCAGGAATGCTGGTGCTGAGTATGAGTGTTCCGGTGTATGCGGACAAGTCGGTTGTGGTGAAGGTGGAGGCTCCGGCGGATACCACAGATTATTATATGACTGTGGATTCCGGTGGAGTTGGTGTGGATATCTATCCGTCCACCGACGGAAAAGGTGAAAAGCTCAATGATAAGACGGTAAGGGATGGTACTGTCCTGCATATCGAAGGGGAGACAGAGAAGAATGGTGAGACTTGGGGATATACAGAGTATAATGGCAGATACGGTTATGTGCCGCTGGAGGAGCTGCGGCCCTCAAAGGATGCGGAGCTGGCGAAGGCCGGAATCGCAGGGGGCACGGAGAAAGAGACTTCTGCAGTGAATCAGGGAGACGCATCCGATACGCAGGATTCCGCAGCCGGCAAAGGACAGGGAACGTCTGCAGGGACGGCCAGCACAGGCAGTTCTCAGGCTCAGAATGACGAAGGACAGGGAACGTCTGCAGGGACGGACAATACAGGCAGCTCTCAGGCTCAGAATGGCGAAGGACAGGGAGCGTCTGCAGGGATGGCCAGCACAGATGAATCTCAGGCTCAGAGAGGTGAGGTTCAGGGGCCACCTGCGGCGTCGGCCAGCACAGGTAGTTCTCAGGCTCAGAGCGGCGAGGTCCAGGGACCGCCTGCAGCGGATGGAACAACAGAAGGTGGGGAATCTGTGGATGAAGCTGTCACTAAGCCGGTCAATGGCACAGCTGCGACATCCTTTAAAGAAGAAAATTCCTGGTATAAAAGTCCGTTTATCTGGATCGGGATCGCAACAGTACTTGCAGTAATCGGAATTCTGGGTTATCATTTGAAGAAACGTTAACAGATAAATCAGATCAATATAAGAAAAGTGGAGAATTTTGTGAAGAGATTACAGCTTGTCAGGAAGAAATTACTGCCGCTTCTTTTGTGTGTGGCAGTTGCGGGCAACCAGGTTCCGGTCATGGCAGCCGATGTGGAAGGCTTCAGTGATTCTGCGGAAGGCTTCAATGAAGAATGGTCTGAAGATACACAGACGCAGTCGGCGGAAGCAGAGGATACGACGGAGACCGTAGAAGGGAATACCACAGAGAACACCGGTATCCCTGATGAACAGACCGAGGATATTGCAGAGGCAGCCGACGGGGATACCGAGGATATAGCCTTGCAGAGCTCCGAGGAGGATACAGAAACTCCCGAAATATCAGAAGGATCGTCTTCAGATTCCCAGGAGGAGGCTACCTTTGGCGACGGTGAGGAGAGCTTCGGGGATGCCTCAGACAGTGGTGAGTCCGGCATCGAATATATCAAGGGCCGTCCGCTTACGGAGGAAGAGGAGCAGGAACAGCTGGCACCCTTTGATAATCTGACCTCTTATTCCACCGCCGTGGAGATCGGAAATGATGTGGATGAGGTACCGATGGGAAGAGCTGCGGCCTATCCGTCCTATTATAATGCAGCGGATCAGGGATATGTCACTTCCGTAAAGAATCAGGAGCCCTACGGTATGTGCTGGGCATTTGGAATGGCCTCTCTTCTGGAAACTTCGTTTCTGACCCAGGGCCTTGGAACTTATGATCTGTCGGAAGAGCATCTGGCGTATTTTTTTGCAAACAGAAAGAATGACCCGCTTGGAAATACCTACGGGGATGTCAATAAGCATATGGGGACAGATGATAAAGGAAACGCAGATTATCATGAGGGCGGAAATGATCTTCTGGCTTCTATGTTTCTGAGCACCTGGTCCGGAATGACAACAGAAACGGATGTGCCTCTGGCTACAGATTCCACGCATACACAGAAAACCGGTGTGACTCCGGCGGCATCCAAAGCGTACAATGCAGCTGCTTATCTGAAAAATGCCTATTTTTCCGATTATTCCGTAAATGCCATGAAGAAGCTTCTGGTTGCAAATGATTCAGTTACTGTGATGTATAATGCACAGAATGCCTATTACAATGCAAGTACAGCGGCCTATTCCTATCCTACCAGCACCAAGAACGTGAATCATGTAGTTACAGTGGTGGGTTGGGATGACAATTATTCTGCAAAGAATTTCCGGGCATCTTCCAAGGTAAAGGGAGACGGAGCCTGGATCGTCAAGAACAGCTGGGGTACAGGTTGGGGAAAATCCGGATATTTTTATATGTCTTATGAGGATAAGTCTGTCAGTGAGCTGGTTGCGGCTACGGCTGTCAATACACCGAAATATAGCAACAATTATTTTTATGACGGAACGTCAGGGCTTGGCTCCATCCGCATGTATGCGGGAGAACAGCTGTCCACGGTTTTTCGTGCCAGTGCAGGAAACGGAAAAGCGGAATCGCTTGGTGAGGTGACTCTTAGCTCCATGTCTGCCAATAATTCCTATACTGTGCAGGTATACACAAATCTGAAGGATGCCAGTGATCCTACCAGTGGAACACCGGCATATTCCACACCGGTTTCTTGCAGTCAGCCGATGGCTGGGGTTATGACTTTTCAGATCCCGGAGGTCCTGCTCAGCCAGAACAGTCTGTATTCTATTGTGGTGACAAATGCAGGAAGCACATATATAAAATACTGTGTGGAGGCAGAGGTCAGTTATGGCTGGTGCAGCTTTTCTCCGTCTATCGTATCCGGTCAGAGCTTTCTGCGATATAATGCGGAGGATACCTGGATGGATGCAGTTGAATTTAATCCATCGGTAACGCCGAGGATCAAGGTGCATACCAGGACTCTGAGCAGTGCGGCGAGGATGCAGCTTTCTTCGTCTGAGATAAGTCTGTATTCCGGAGATCAGAAAACACTGAATGCTTCGGCTACCAGATCCGAGATGGATGCTTCCGGCATTGTCTGGGAAAGCTCAGATACCAGTGTGGCTGCTGTAAATGGAAGTGGCGTTGTTACTGCAAAAAATCCGGGAACAGCAACCATAACCTGCTACGGAAAAAATGCCAGGGGAATCCGGGCTACCTGTAAGGTTACGGTGAAGCTTCGTCAGACCACAGGTGTAAAACTGGTTTCCAAGGCATTTAACAGGATACGGATCTCCTGGAAAGCAGTTCCCGGCTGCAATCGTTATGCTATCTATCGCTGGGATGAAAGCGGAAATTCAAAAAAAATGGCAACCGTGACAGCAGATGTAGTGACCTGGCAGGATACTGCAGTGAAAACAGGAAGCACTTATACGTATCGTATCCGGGCTTCTTATGTGTGTTCCGGAAAGAAGACTGTTTATGGAGCCGCATCTTCGCCGTTATCAGCAAAAGCGGAGCTGGGAAAGGCCCGTGCAGTGGCTGAAGCTGTCAGCGGACCATGTAACAGGGTATCCTGGAAGAAGGTTTCCGGAGCCAGTGGCTATCATATCTACCGGAAGCTCCAGGGGAAAAGCTGGGTTCGGATCGGAACCGTTAACAACAAAGTATTGTCCTGGCAGGACATGAAGATTGAGGGAATCACCTCCTACGCTTATGCTGTGAGGCCATATAAGAATGTAGACGGGAAAAAAGTTTTCGGAGGATATCAGGCAAGCAGCTATATCCTGTCCTATCCGGAACTTCAGAAGATATCCAGTGTCAGGAAGACCTCCAGGGGGCTGAAGATCTGCTGGAAAGCGCAGAAGAAAGCAGATTGCTATCAGATCTACCGTAAGACCGGAAAGGGTTCATGGAAAAAGATCAGTACAGTTTCCGGAGGCAGTTGTTCCTCCTTTGAGGATAAGACCGCAAAGAAGGGAACAATGTATTACTATGCGGTGCGTGCAGGGATAAAAACCTCCGGTGGAAAAGTACTCTGCGGAGGATATGCCGCAAAAGCAGCAAAGAGATAAACGTGTCAAAATATAAAATGCCCGGATCTGGAATGTTTCAATCCAGATCCGGGCGTTTTATGTTTTGGTTGAATATGTGTATTATATATGATTATATCAGGCAGTTCAAAAGAAAGATCAGTCGTTGTTGATCACAACGCCTTTCTGAAGCATGATGTTGGCATAAAGTGCTTTCTCACTTGTGGAGATGATGCAGTATGCAGTTTTTGCTTCGTCATAGAATGCGAAACGCTCGATGTTTCCGACGGCTTTTTCGCCACGCTCGTCATGTTTGGAAACGATTTCTTTATATGTATCCCAGATCGGTGTCTCCACATTATCGCCAGGCATTACTTCCATCAGGTTTACCGGATGCTCTACATAAGTATCCAGCGGGAAGAGCTTCAGGATGGCATCCAGGATCTCCGGAACGCCATGTCCGTCACAGCGGATGGTGATGGCATTTTTTCCCATGGATTCTACAGGGAAGTTTCCGTCAGCGATAACAAGACGGTCACTGTGTCCCATCTCACATAAAACCTTCAGTAATTCTGGTGATAAGATTTCTGGAATTCCTTTTAACATAGTTTATATCCTCCTAAGATCATTGTGTACTTACAGCATTTCGGAAATTATAGCATCAGGCTCAGATGATCAGAACAGGATACATGGATTTCCGAAACTGTTATGACGCCGGTAGTATCAGACAGACCTGCCCGGCCACAGGCTTTAGAACTCTTATTAATTAATCTAACGGTATTTGGTCTCCTTTTCAAGGGAATATTTTCCTGTAAATGATGAAAATTTTATGGTTGACAGAAAACGTAAGGAGCGCTATGATGAACTCAAACGGAAACGTTTCGGTTTCTGAACCAAATGAGGAAATAATACAAAACAAACACAAGGAGGAGAAGATTATGCCACTGGTTACATCGAAGGAAATGCTGTTAAAGGCACAGAAGGGCGGATATGCAGTAGGAGCATTCAACGCAGAGAATATGGAGATGGTGAAGGCGATCATCCAGGCAGCTGAGGAGCTGAAAGCACCGGTTATGATCCAGACAACACCTTCTACTGTTAAATATGGTACGGTTGAGACTTACGCTGCGATCGTAGCAGCAGAGGCAGCCAAGGCTTCCGTTCCGGTATGCCTTCATCTTGACCACGGCAGCAGCTTTGAGCTTGCGATGCAGGCAATGCATGCAGGCTATACTTCTGTGATGATCGATGGTTCCAAGCTGGATTTTGAGGATAATATCAGAGAGACCAGGAGAGTTGCGGATGTGGCAGCAGCCCTGGATATCCCATGTGAGGCTGAGCTCGGTAAGGTCGGTGGTAAAGAGGATGATCTTGAGGCTGAGGCAGACACTAACACCGACCCGCAGGAGGCGAAGGAATTCGTGGAGCGTACAGGTGTTACTTCCCTGGCAGTTGCCATCGGAACCGCACATGGTTTCTATGTGGGAACACCGGTTCTTGACAAGGAACGCTTAAGCGAGATCCGCGAAGTCGTAGATATCCCCCTTGTTCTTCACGGGGCATCCGGACTCAGTGATGAGGATGTCAGCGACTGTGTAAAACGTGGTATCTGCAAGGTTAACTTTGCAACAGAGCTTCGTGCTGCATATTCCAGGGCAGTGAAGGAGACCTTTGCAGAGAATGAGAACACCATCGATCCGAAGGCCTACGGAAAGAAAGCGATCCAGGCAGTGAAGGAGCTGGTTGAGGCGCGTATGAAGGTTTGCGGCTGTGATGGAAAGGCAGAATGATCTTCTGTAAAAAAACAGAAACGGAGTGATCAGTATGGCAGCAACCATGAAAGATATTGCCAGGCGGACCGGACTTGGGCTTGCAACGATTTCTTCTTATTTTAACGGCGGAAACGTAAGAGAAAAAAACAGAATAAAGATCGAGGAGGCCATTCAGGAGCTGCATTATGAGGTCAATGAGGTGGCCAGAGGGCTTAAGACTAATGCTACCAAGACCATCGGCGTGGTGATCCCGGAGCTTAACAATACCTTTTGCGCGGAGATCATCACAGGAATGGAGGATGTCTTAAGGAGTCACGGATATGCGACTATTGTCTGTGACTGCCGTACCGATAAGAGACTGGAGCGGGATGCAGTGGAGTTTTTAAGCCGGAAGCGTGTGGACGGGATCATCAGCATGCCGGTGGATGCGGAAGGCAATCATCTGAAAAAATTCCAGAAAACCGGAAAGCCCATCGTACTCATTGACCGCAGGATCCGGGAGCTTTCCTGTGACAGTGTTCTTGTAGACAACGAGAAGGCGGCTGAGGACGCAATGAGAGTTTTTTTTCAGGCAGGACACCGTAAGATCGGGATCATTGGCGGACCGGAGGAAATTTCCACAGCTCAGGAACGTCTCCAGGGGTACCGCAATGCATACGAAAAAGAAAATATACCGGTACGGGAATCTCTGATCTATCACGGCGATTATACCATTCAGGGCGGTGTGCAGGGAATTGAGAAGCTTGTTGCGGACAATCCGGATATGACGGCCGTGTTTGTTACCAACTATGAGATGACCATGGGGGCGGTGATCGGGATGAATGAGCTGGGTCTTAAGATCCCGGAACAGCTGTCTATGATCGGTTTTGACAATCTGCAGTTTGCCAGAGCATGCAATCCCAAGCTTACCATTGTGGCACAGCCTACACAGGGGATTGCCGGAGAAGTGGCGGGAATCATGCTGAAACGGCTGGAAGGGGCTGCAAGTGAAGAAACAGAACCGATCACGGAGAAGCTTGGCGCAGAGATCATCATGGGAAAATCCGTCTGTGTGCTGGACGAGAAGGAGAAGCTATAATGAAACCATATTTATTAGGTATTGATATCGGAACCAGTGCCTGTAAGGTTGCGGTTTTTGAAAAATCGGGAACGGTTGTGGCTGCGGCCAACGGCGATTATCCGGTTTACTATCCGAAGGAGGGCTGGGCAGAACAGAATCCGGAAGAATGGTGGAGTGCTGTTTGTCAGGCGGTAAAGAAGGCCATCCAAAAAGTGGGGATAGCACCTGAGGAGATCGCAGGCATCGGTATTGACGGTCAGAGCTGGTCAGCCATTGCCATGGATAAGGACGGAAATGTACTGACAAACACTCCGATCTGGATGGATACCAGAGCACAGTCTATCTGTGACAGATTGAATGAAGAGATCGGGGCAGAGCAGATTTTTGAAATATCCGGTAATTCCCTTCAGCCGTCCTACACAACTGCAAAGATCCTCTGGTATAAAGAAAATCTCCCGGAGGTGTACCAAAGGATCCACAAGATCCTGCAGTCTAACAGCTACATTGCATATAAGCTGACGGGTGTGATGAGCCAGGATGTTTCCCAGGGCTATGGCCTGCATTGCTTTGACATGAGAAAGGCAGCCTGGGATGAGGATATGTGCAGAAAGCTTGGGATTCCCATGGAATTTCTTCCTGAGATCTGTGCCTGTGATCATGTTGTGGGAACAGTTACAGAGAAGGCGGCGGAGGAATCCGGCCTTGCTGTGGGAACACCGGTTGTTGCCGGTGGTCTGGATGCGGCATGCGGAACACTGGGGGCTGGAGTGATCCATCCGGGTGAGACACAGGAGCAAGGCGGACAGGCCGGCGGAATGAGCATCTGCATGGATGAGTACAAGGCAGATCCCAGACTGATCCTTGGCTATCACGTGGTTCCGGGACAGTGGCTCCTTCAGGGAGGAACCACCGGAGGTGGTGGTGTCATGCGCTGGTTTGAACGTGAGTTTGCAGATTATGAGCGCTCTGTAGCAGGGGAAAAAGGCTCTTCTCTGAACCAGCTCAATGAGATCGCGGAAAGGGTCGCACCAGGCAGTGACGGAGTGGTATTTCTTCCATATATGTCCGGTGAGCGTTCCCCGATCTGGAATCCTAATGCGAAGGGCGTATTCTACGGACTGGATTTTGCCAAGACCAAGGGACATATGGTACGTGCCTGTATGGAAGGCGTAGCACTTTCTCTGAAACACAACCTTGAGGTGGCAAAGGAAGCGGGAGCAGATGTGGAAGTTCTCCGTGCAATGGGAGGCTCTGCAAATTCTCTTCTCTGGACACAGATCAAATCCGATATCACAGGAAAACCCATCGTAGTGCCGTCCTCTGATACGGCAACAACACTTGGTGCAGCGATTCTGGCAGGTGTTGGTGTTGGAATGTATCAGGATTATGATGAGGCCATCCGTCTTACGGTAAAGGAAACAAGAAGACATGAACCGAACCCGGAAAACCGGGACGTTTATGAGAAAACCTATAAAACCTATTTAAATCTCTATAAATCTCTTGAACCTATGATGAGAAATGAGGAGGAAAAGTGATCATGAAAGCAGCAGTAGTAGTAGCAAATGAGGATGTTCAATATCAGGATGTGGAAGAACCCCAGGTAACACCTGGCCATGTGAAGATCAAGGTAAGATATTCCGGGATCTGCGGATCTGATATCCCGCGTGTATTAAATCACGGCGTACATTTTTATCCCATCGTGCTTGGACATGAATTTTCCGGCGATGTGGTGGAAGTGGGAGAAGGCGTTACCAAGGTGAAGGTCGGCGACCGTGTATCCGGTGCACCACTTCTTCCCTGTATGAAATGTGACGACTGTCAGAAGGGTAATTTCTCTCTCTGCAAGCATTACAGCTTCATCGGTTCCAGAGAGCAGGGAGCAAACGCAGATTATGTAGTGGTTCCTGAGCAGAATGCAGTACCATTCGCAGACAATGTTCCATATGAGCAGGGAGCCATGTTTGAGCCTGCAACCGTAGCTATCCACGGTGTATTCCAGAACGATTACCACGGTGGTGAGTATGTGGCGATCCTTGGCGGCGGTACGGTTGGTATGTTCACCATGCAGTGGACCAAGATCTTCGGCTCCAAGAAGGTAGTGGTCTTTGATATCAGCGATGAGAGACTTGCTCTTGCAAAGCGTCTCGGCGCAGATGAGATCATCAACACAAAGGAAGAGGGATATATGGAAAAAGCCATGGCCATTACAGGTGGAAAGGGCTACGGCTTCGTATTTGAGACAGCCGGACAGGTTCCTACCATGCATATGGCATTTGAGCTTGCAGCAAACAAGGCACATGTATGCTTCATCGGTACTCCTCATGAAAACCTTACCTTTACACCGAAGGAGTGGGAGAACATGAACCGTAAGGAGTTCAAGCTTACCGGTTCCTGGATGTCCTACAGTGCCCCGTATCCGGGACGTGAGTGGGAGCTGACGGCGCATTATTTTGCAACTGGCCAGCTGAAGTTTGACCCGGGCTTCATCTATAAGAAAATCCCGATGAGCCAGGCACAGGAGGCATTCCAGCTGTTCAAGACACCGGGCCTTGTAAAAGGAAAGATCCTTCTTTCTAATGAGGAAGACTGATATGATTCTGACAGTGACCTTAAACGCTGCCATTGACAAGCGTTATGTAGTGGATGATTTTAAAGTGGGCGAAGTGAACCGTGTGCGTGAATGTACCTACGTTCCCGGCGGAAAGGGACTGAATGTTTCCAAGCCGGCGTCCATTTACGGTGCTGAAGTGGTTGCCACCGGCTTTGTAGGCGGCCACGCAGGCAATTATATAGAAGCTGCCCTGAAGCCTTTTGGCATTAAGAGTGCTTTTTACCATGTGGATGCGGAGAGCCGCTCCTGTATCAACATCTGGGATGAGGTGAATCATGTACAGACCGAATTCCTGGAGCCGGGATTTACACTGACAGAGGCAGATTTTGAGGGCTTTGAGAAAAAATTCCGCCAGCTTGTAAAAGACGCTTCTGTTGTGGCAATGTCCGGCAGCGTGCCGAAGGGACTTGACGGAAGTGCCTACCAGCGCCTTGTGAAGATTGTGAAAGACGCCGGAAAACCAGTGATCCTGGATACCAGCGGCAAGCTTCTGGAAGAGGGGATCAAGGCAGCACCGACACTGATCAAGCCTAATATTGATGAGATCCGTATGCTGACAGGCAAGCATTGTGACGATATCAACGATATCATTGAAGCAGCGAAAGCCATCCATGCCGGTGGTGTGGAGATCGTGGCGGTCTCGCTTGGTGCAGATGGTTCCCTGGCAGTCGGAGAGGAAGGGATTTTCCGTGCGGTGGTTCCGAAGATTGATGCGGTAAATACCGTAGGCTGCGGAGATTCCATGATCGCAGGCTTTGCCCTTGGATTAAGTGAGGGACTTTCCCTGGAAGAGACTCTGCAAAGAGCCAGTGCGATCTCAGCGGCGGCAGCCATGCGCGAGGAAACGGGCTTCTTTGTGATGGAGGATATGGAGGCTCTTCTTCCGAAGATCGAGATCAGGCGTTTATAAGATAAGCTTATAATAAGAAAATTTTTATAAAAAAGGAGATGTAAAGATGGCAGAAGTTATCAATCCGGCAATTGTGCCGAAAGTGACACTTCCTTCCGGCGAGCAGGTTCCGTGTGTCGGAATGGGAACATTCGGTTCCGACCGTGTATCCGCAGAGGATGTATCTGCAGCTGTTGCAGGCGCGATCCGCAGTGGCTACCGTATGTTTGACTGTGCCGCATGTTACGGAAACGAGCATGAGATTGGCCAGGTATTTAAGGACGCTTTTGACGAAGGTGTTGTAGAGCGTAAGGATCTTTTTATCATGACAAAGGTATGGAATGACATGCACAGAAGAGTAGAGGAAGCCTGTGACAAGAGCATTAAGGATCTTCAGTGCGATTATGTGGATATGTATTTCATCCACTGGCCATTCCCGAACTATCATGCACCGGGATGTGATGTGGATTCCAGAAATCCGGATTCCAAACCCTTCAGTGTGGAGGAGTTTATGGATACATACCGCCAGTGTGAGGCGTTGGTAGAAAAAGGAAAGATCCGTTACATCGGTATTTCCAATATGACCATTCCGAAGCTTGAGGCAGTTCTTCCGCTTATGAAGATCAAACCTGCAACCTGTGAGCTTGAGCTTCATGTATGCTTCCAGCAGCAGGAGCTTTATGATTATCTGGTAGAGCATAACATCCAGCCGGTAGGCTATATGCCGATCGGTTCTCCACGCAGACCGGAGAGAGATATCTGCCCGGAGGATGTTGCGGATCTGGAGGTTCCGGAGATGCAGGCGATCGCAAAGGCACATGGTGTTCATCCGGCTCTGATCGCTCTGAAGTGGGCACATCAGAGAGGAGAGATCTCCATTCCGTTCTCTGTGCACAACTATGCAAGCAACCTGAAATGTGTCACAGAGGATCCCCTTACAGAGAAAGAAATGGCAACCATCGCAACTCTGGAAAAAGGCAACCGTCTTGTAAAAGGACAGGTATTTCTGTGGCATGGTGCCAGGGATTGGCATGACCTCTGGGACGAGGATGGCGTTATCGTAAAATAATAAAAGTGTTGCAGTAAAATCCCGTGTCCTATATGTCGGATGCGGGATTTGTTTGTATCTATAGCAATCCTCTAAAATAATGCATTTAAGAGGATTGCTATAATTTAGACTAAGAAACTCCGTTGTAAATTTTAACCAAACATGTTACCATATAGAAAGAATTAACAGTTATTGTTCACAGGAAGAACAGTAATATTTACCAATGAAAGTGACAGAGACCGGAAAAGAAATCTGTCAGGGGGATGTGCAATAAAAATAATAGGAACTGATCAGAGGGGGACAACAGAAATTATGTATCGTATTTTACTGGTAGATGATGAGATACTTGTTCGAGATGCGATCCGGGAGAATATTGACTGGAAAGCAATGGACTGTGAGCTGGTAGGAGACTGTGATAACGGGAAAGCAGCAGCGGAATTTGTGCAGAACCATCCGGTGGATATCGTGCTTACAGATATCCTTATGCCATATATGGATGGTATGGAACTGAGCCGTTTTCTCCATGACAATTATCCGGACATCGTGATCGTGATCTTCAGCGGATTCGGAGAATTCGAGTATGCCAAGAAGGCGATCCAGTATGGTGTCAGTGAATATATGCTGAAGCCTGTGACAGCCATGGAACTCAGAAATGTTATCGGAAAAATGAAAGAGAAAGTGGACCAGCAAAGAAAAGAAAAAGAGAAGCTGGAACGTCTGACACAGACTTCCGAGAATTATCAGAAAAACGCCATTGTGATCCGTTCCAGAGCGCTGCAGGGCTTTGTGGATAATATCAAGACACGGCAGGAAAGTCTGGAAGAGCTTGCAGCATTGGGAATCGATCTTGAGGCAGCATGCTATCGAGTGGCTGTTTTTGATCTGGATCTGTATTCGGACGGCAGTCAGCTTACTGCGGAGAAACGCCAGGAGAGTGCACTGATGTCTTTTGTTCTTTTTAATATCAGTGATGAGATCATCAGCAAAGAAAAAGCAGGAGTGGCATATCAGGCCGGAAATAACAAGGTCGGTGCTCTTTTCATGGGAAACCGTACCAGAGAGTTTGAACACAAGATCATGGAGATCTGCAGGACGATCCAGGATAAGCTGAAGGAACTGATGTCGCTGGATATTTCTATCGGTGTGGGAAGCTGGGCCAGAACCCAGCAGGAGCTTCGTGCATCCCATGAACTTGCAGAGAAAGCTATTGAATATCGTTATCTTCTTGGAGGAAGCCTTCTTATTGATATGGAAGAACAGCCGGAGGAAAAAAATCTTTCTATTAAAGCTTATGTAGAGAAGCTGGCAGCTGCTCTGAAAGTGGGTAAAAAGGAAAACGCAGAGCATATTCTGGAACAGATCTCTTCTGAGATCAAGGAAGCGCGGGTGGATAAGAGTCGTGCCTGCGTGTATCTTCAGCAGATCATCCGTGCAGCAGATGAGACCTGTGAGGATATGGTTCCGGACAACAGGCTTTTTTCCAAAAGAGAAGCACTTCTGCAGCAGGTTACGGAGCAGAATTCTTTTGACAGTGCTGTTGAACTGGTCAGGAATCATATCGGAGAGATTTTCCAGACACTTTCCGATGCAAACAGCTCCAGCGGACAGCGTCAGGCCAGACTTGCCCTGGATTATATCCAGAAGAATTATATGGATCCGGATTTAAGCCTGAACAGTATCTGTTCCTATCTGAATATTAGTACAAGCTATTTCAGTACGATCTTTAAGGATCTTACGGGAGAGACTTTTACAGAAGTTCTGATCCGTACCCGCATGGAGAAGGCGAAGGAGCTTCTGGAGAATACAACTATGAAGAATTATGAAATTGCCGAGAAAGTCGGATTTGCAGATCCCCATTATTTTGGGATCTCCTTCAAAAAAATGACCGGCTGCACACCAACAGAATATGCAAGGGAGAAACGTAAATGAGAGATATCCGGTTTGCGGCAAAGATCATAGGAAAATTTAAGAGTATCCAGAGTGCGATCTTTGCGGTAGTGACGGTGCTGCTTTTAAGTGCGGTGCTGGTCATAACAGGTGTTTCCATGAGATATACCCGCAATTCTATTTTTGAAAATTCTGCTGTCTACACCCAGAATATCGTGCAGCAGATGAATCAGAATATTGATTCCTATATTGATTACATGGAAAATATAGCCTATATGATCTCCAGTAACGAGGATGTACAGCAATATCTTTTTGGTGAAAATGTGGACAATGGAACAAGAGAGCGTCTGATCAATCAGTTCAAGACTATTCTGGATGGACGAAGTGATATCCGAAATCTTGGGATCATTGGAAGTAATGGACGGAAGCTGATCAACGACGGCAAACAGTCTGTGAATCCGGATCTGAAGCTTTCCACCCAGGAGTGGTATCTGGAAGCTTTACATAAGCCGGAAGGCCCGCTTCTTACATCTTCTCATGTACAGCATATCATCAGCGGAGAGCGTCCGTGGGTGATCACTTTAAGCAGGGGAATCCGTAATTTTTCCAACAGCGGTGAGAAAGAGGGAGTCTTTTTTATTGATCTGAATTACAGTGCCATCAGTGAACTTTGTGATCAGAATACGATCGGGAAAAGGGGATACGCATTCATTCTGGATGAAAGCGGAAATATTGTATACCATCCACAACAGCAGCAGCTTTACAATGAATTGCAGACTGAGAATATCGACCTGATCGTGAAATCAAAAGAAGATACGGTGCGTACCGAAAAGGGAAACAGAGGAAAGCTATATTCCATTTCCAGATCAAATAAAACCGGATGGACCGTTGTGGGCTGTATGAGCGTCAGCGAGCTTCTGCGCAAAAGCAATCAGGCACAGAGTATTTATGTGCTTATTTCCGCACTTCTGATGATCGTGGCACTGCTTTTTTCCAGATTTCTGGCAAAGAGTCTTACATATCCTCTTCAGCGTCTCAGAGATTCCATGTCCAGAGTACAGGAAGGGCATTTTGACGGAGCAGATGTGGAGATCGATTCAGAGAATGAGATCGGAAGCCTGACGAAATCTTTCAATGTGATGACACATAGGATACAGGATCTTATGGAGCAGAACGTGAAGGAACAGGAAGCAAAGAGAAAAAGTGAGCTTAAGGCCCTTCAGTCCCAGATCAATCCTCATTTTCTCTACAATACCCTGGATTCGATCATCTGGATGGCAGAGGGCAGAAAGTACGAAGAGGTTGTTCTGATGACAGCATCCCTGGCGCGTCTTCTTCGTCAGAGCATCAGTAATGAAGATGAAGTGGTTCCTCTTGCAAGGGAAGTGGAGTATGCCAAGGGTTATCTTACGATCCAGAAGATGCGTTACAAGGACAAGCTGGAATTCGAGATCGATGTAGAACCTTCTATATTAAATATCCCTCTGATCAAGCTGGTTCTCCAGCCGATCATTGAAAATGCCATCTATCATGGACTGAAATATAAAGAGAGTAAGGGACTTTTGCAGGTAAAAGGCTTTATGAAGGACGGAAATGCAGTTCTTCAGGTGATCGACAACGGTGTAGGTATGGATGAGGAAACATTGTCACATATTTATGATAAGCATAAGGTGAATTATCATTCCAATGGTGTGGGTGTTTACAATGTACAGAAACGTCTGAAGCTTTATTATGGAGAAAATTACGGGATCATCTATGAAAGTGAAAAAGGTGTCGGAACCACTGCCACGATCACCATTCCGGGAATACAGGAGGAATCAATATGAAAAAACATAGAAAACTCCTGACTTTAGGAGTGGTCATCTGCCTTGTGGCGGGGCTTGTAGCCGGAATAGTCTATTATAAACAGGTAGAAGAAGAGAGAAAACTATCGCTGATCTATATTCCGAAGGTTGTGGACGGTACCAACGATTTCTGGACATCACTGATCCAGGGGGCGGAGATGGCTGCAAAGGAATATAATGCAGATATCCGCGTATGGGCACCTGAGGAAGAGAATGATGTGGCTGGGCAGAACAAGCTGATCGAAAGGGCAATAGAAGAAAAACCGGACGCGATCCTGATCTCGCCGTCCAGCTTCACTGAATCCGACCAGCTTTTGAAGAAGGCAAAGGAACAGGGAATACATATCGCATTTATTGATTCCTACACACAGGAAGAGGTCCAGGATCTTACCGTTGCGACCGATAATCTGGAAGCGGGACAGATCCTTGGCAGGTTTGCGAAGGATCTTGTGGGAACGGATGATCAGATTGCGATCGTTTCACATGTAAAGGGTGTATCTACGGCAGTTGAAAGAGAAAAAGGTTTCCGGACAGGACTTGGCAGTCTGAAGGATAATATCGTAGATGTGGTATACTGTGATTCTCAGTATGACAAGTCCTATGAGCTTACAAAAGAGCTGATGAAAAAATATCCGGATCTCAAGATGATCGCGGGAATGAATGAATATTCCTCTGTAGGTGCTGCAAGAGCAGTAAAGGCAGCAAAAGCAGAGAATCGGATCAGGGTGGTGGGAGTAGACAGCTCACAGGAGGCCGTCCAGCTGATGGAACACGGAATCTTCCAGGGAATCGTTGTACAGAAGGCATTTAAAATGGGGTATGTGGGTGTTCGGGAAACTGTTAAGATGCTGCGTGGAGAAGACTATAAGAAGAATATTAATTCCGGGTGCCAGCTGGTGACTCCTGACAATATGTATACCAGTGAGATCGAAAAACTGCTTTTCCCGTTTAATACGTTAAAAACATATGGTGATCTTACACCGTAAATAGTCATAAATGCACAAAGAAAAGGGTTAAATATTTACCATACAGTAAATATTTAACCTTTTTTTGAAAGATATTCTATTACAATTATTGATTTTTGACGGTATTATAATAACCAAGAAAACACAAGATACGTGCAAAACGTGAGGAGGGTAAAAATTGGAAAACTTAAAACAAAATCCAATCGTTAAGAAGCTCGGATTGAACAGAATACTTCTTGTCTGTGTTCTGATTCTTATGTTCCTGGTTTTTAAAGTAGTTCTTGGAAACAAGTTTCCGGCTGTTGATAGTATCAAGTCTACTTTGAACTATGTGTACTTCCTGGGCTTCTTGTCACTTGGCGTTACATTCGTAATCGCTACAGGAGGAATTGATTTCTCCATCGGACCTGTAATGTTCTGCTGTGCACTGGTATCCGGTTACTGCATGACATCTTACAAGGTTCCCTGTGCAGTTGCCATGATCCTTTGCATTCTGATCGGTCTCTGCTTTGGTATTTTCAATGGCTGGATGGTTTCTTACATGTCAGTGCCACCATTCATTATTTCCATGGCATCCATGAACATTGCAAAAGGTATTGCTTCTGTATTCACAAAAACACAGTCTGTAAGCTGGCCGGCAGCCAGCGATGCAAACGGCTGGTTCCGTAATATCGTTTCCGTAAACGGCTTCCCTGTAGGAATCATTATCTTCCTGGGAATGGCAGTTATCTGCGGTATCGTTCTTTACAACACAAAACCGGGACGTTACATCCTCTGCCTTGGTTCCAACAAAGAGGCTGTCCGCCTTTCCGGTGTTAACACAAAGAAATGGGAAATGCTTGCTTATGTGATCTGCGGATTCCTGGTAGGTATTGGAGCACTCTTCTTTGTAGCTACATACACAACTGTTCAGCCTGGTTATGGCGATCAGTACAACAATGAGGCTATTGCAGGCTGCGTTATGGGTGGTACATCCATGGTTGGTGGACTTGCTTCCATCGGCGGTACTGTAATCGGCGTATTCATCATCTCTCTTCTTCAGCAGGGCATCATGGCATTTGGTCTTGGTAAAGGACAGCAGATGATCATCACAGGTATCATCGTTATCGTTGCAGTTTATATCGACGTTTCTGCAAGACGCAGAAAGAACTGATCTTAGAGGGAGGATGCGACAATGGGTGAAGTTATTTTAACTATGAAGGACATTGATAAGTCCTTTCCTGGAGTTCATGCTCTGGATCACGTTAATTTCGAAGTAAAACGCGGCGAAGTACATGCACTTATGGGAGAAAACGGTGCCGGTAAATCAACACTGATGAAGGTTCTTACCGGTATTTATCAGAAGGATTCAGGTTCCATCGTTTACAAAGGACAGGAAACAGAATTCCACAATACACGTGAGGCACAGGATGCCGGCGTTGTAATCGTACATCAGGAGCTGAACATGGTAGGTGATCTTACCGTTGCTCAGAACATCTTCATCGGACGTGAACCGAAAAAAGGTTTCCGCATTGATGACAAAAAGATGATCGAGGATTCAAAGAAGCTTTTCCAGGATCTGAACATTGAGATCAATCCGAAGGAAAAGATGAAAAACCTGACAGTCGGAAAACAGCAGATGTGTGAGATCGCAAAAGCAATCTCTCATAAAGCTGAGGTCATCATCTTCGATGAGCCTTCCGCAGCACTTACCGAGAAAGAGATCGCGGATCTGTTCGAGATCATCCGTGACCTTCGTAAGAAAAATCTTGGTATCGTGTATATCTCACACCGTATGGATGAGATCAAAACCATCACAGACCGTGTAACAGTCATGCGAGATGGTGGTTACGTAGGAACTCTCATCACAAAAGACAGTACAAAAGAAGATATCATCAACATGATGGTTGGTCGTGTTATTTATGAGGATCCGAAGCAGGAGAGTGCAGTTCCGGCAGATGCACCGGTAGTTCTTAAGGTTGAACATCTGAACGCAGGAAAGATGGTTCAAGATGTAAGCTTTGAACTGAAGAAAGGTGAGATCCTTGGTTTCTCAGGACTGATGGGTGCAGGACGTACCGAGACAGCCAGAGCACTGTTCGGAGCAGACCCGAAACAGAGTGGTAAGATCTCTGTTATGGGTAAAGATGGACAGCTTCACGAAGTTACCATCAACAGCCCGCAGGATGCTGTTAAATACGGTATCGGTTATCTGTCAGAGGACAGAAGAAGATACGGCTGTGTTGTACAGAAATCTGTAACAGAGAATACAACACTGGCAACAATGGAAGAGTTTACCAATGGTATCTTTATCAACAAAGCAAAAGAGAAAAAAGTTGCTGAGAAATATGTAAACGAACTTGCAACTAAGACACCTACTACAGACCAGCTGGTAGTTAACCTTTCCGGTGGTAACCAGCAGAAGGTAGTTATCGCAAAATGGCTGACACGAGACAGTGACATCCTTATTTTCGATGAGCCTACCAGAGGTATCGATGTTGGTGCTAAGAACGAAATCTACAAATTAATGAACAGACTGGCAGCAGAAGGAAAATCCATTATCATGATTTCTTCTGAGATGACGGAAGTTCTCCGAATGAGTGACCGTATCATCATCATGTGTGAGGGTAAAGTTACCGGATGTATTGATATCTCCGAGGCAACCCAGGAAAACATCATGGACAAGGCCACACGGAATATCGATTAAGGAGGAAAGTCATGACTAAGAAGAAAAAAAGTATTTTAAGTGATCAGAGATTTATTGTTTTGCTCGTTATCATTGTCCTGTGTGCAATATTCTCAGGCTTGAGTAAAGAATTCAGACAGTACACCACGATCCTGAGTATGCTGGATTTCTCATATTACGATCTTCTTATGGCGATCGGAGTTACATTCCCGCTTATCACTGGTGGTGTTGACCTGTCAATCGGAACTGGTATGGTAGCATACGCACTGATCGCCGGAACATTGATCAGAAACAACAATTGCCCGGTAGCTCTGGCAATGCTGATCTGTGTTGTTCTTGGTATCGCAGTCGGTGCACTGAACGGTGTACTGATCGGTGTTATGAACCTGCCGCCATTTTTGGCAACACTTTGTACCTGTATGATCACCCGTGGTGCCGGATCTCTCTGCAGTGCGACACCTTGGCCGGGACTTACACAGGATGGTGGATGGTTCCACACAATCTTTAAAGTAACTGTTGGTACAGGAAGAAGTGCTTCCCGTTATCCGCTTGGATTCCTGTGGATGGTCATTCTGGTTCTTCTTATGGAGTACATCCTGAACCACACCAAATTCGGTCGTTATACAATTGCAATCGGTTCCAACAAAGAGGCAGCAGCCCTTTCCGGAATCAATACAAAGTTCTATCACGTAATGGTATACGTTGTCTGCGGTCTGTTTACAGGTCTTGCAGCGATCGCATACGCAGCAGTAACACCTACTGTACAGCCTGGTACTGGTGCCGGACTTGAGATGGATGCTATCGGTGGTGTATTCGTTGGTGGTGTAGCAGCTACCGGTGGATATGGTTCCGTGATCGGTACATTCGTTGGTATCTTCGTCATCATGCTTCTGAAAACAGGTCTTCCATATATTGGCCTGCAGGCAAACTGGCAGCAGATCATCACCGGTATCGTTCTGATCGTAGCCGTTCTGATTGATATCCTGAAAGAGAAAAAAGCAGCTCACTGATAAGCAGTGAGATATAATGTGAAAAAGGGTGCTGTTCACAGAGAAATGTGACAGTACCCATTATCAAAGATGTGAAACGCCAAGGGGTAGCAATGGCGTATGAACATAAAAAAACTATATAATATATTTAAGGAGGAAATATTATATGAAAGCAAAAAAGGTTATGGCATTAATGCTCTGTGCAGCAATGGTAACAAGCATGAGCGCAACAGCAGCTTTTGCAGCTGAGGAGAAAGAAGATGCAGCAACAGAGGAATCCGCAGATTCCACAGCAGCTGAGGATCCTACCGCACAGTTCGACGGACTGAAAGCAAACGAAGCTTATGAGTTCCCGATGATGGTTAAATCTTTCCAGTCCACATACTGGGATGCAGCTCAGGAAGGTATGAAGAAAGCATCTAAGGAGCTGGGCGTTGATTATAAACCACAGGGACCGAACAGTGAGTCCGATATCGCTGACCAGGTTAACATGATCAACACAGCTATCGCTTCCAATCCTGTTGGATTAGGACTTGCAGCTTGTGATACATCTTCCGTTACAGATGCACTTAAGACATGTGCAGAAAAAGGAATCCCGGTTGTAACATTCGATACAGGTATCGCTGATGCTCCAGAGGGATCTGTAGTATGCGAGGTTTGTACAGACAACGCACAGGCTGGTGCAGTAGCAGCTGAGAATATGTACAACAGCATTAAAGACGTTGTTAAAGATGCTGACGGACAGGTTGTAATCGGTGAGGTTAACCAGGATGCAACAGCTCAGAATATCCAGCAGCGTGGTACAGGATTCATCAACAAGATGATCGAGCTTCTTCAGGCTGATGGAAAGACAGTTGCAGTAAGCGGCAACGAGTTCTATGTAAACGCAGCAGAGGGTGCTGACGCAGACGCTAAAGACGCTGACGTTGTTATCCAGGTAGCTGTTCCGGCACAGACAACTGTAGAGCTCTGCTCCACAGAGGCACAGGCAATCCTTTCCCAGGAGAACTGTATTGCAATCTTCGGTTCCAACCAGGTTTCCGCAGAGGGTGTTCTTGCAGCAAATGCTAACCTTAACGTTCTTGGTTCTGACCCGGCAAACGGTGATGTAGTTGGTGTTGGTTTCGATGCTGGTTCTATCATCAAAGCAGCTGTTAAAGATGGCACACTCGTTGGTGCTGTTACACAGTCTCCTCTTATGATGGGATACTATGCAATCTACGCTCTGACAGCAGCAGCAAACGGCCAGAAGCTTGAGGATGTTCCTACAGAGGGTTACTGGTATGATGCAACAAATATGGAAGACGAGAATATCGCTCCTAACCTTTATGACTAATCAAATCATATAATTGATAAGATCGTGAAGTTATAATGAACGCGGATTGCGTTCACGGACGTATGAAATAAGAGATCCGCTGGCTGATTCAGTCAGCGGATTTTTTAAACAAATAATGTAGTAGTTCATAAATAATCGCTGTATTATTGGCAAATAAAGACACTTTTTTTGACAAAAGAGGTTCTTATCACCGGAAGGATCCTGATGTATGATAAATACAACATCAGATATGAAAGTGATCAGAAGCTTACATATTGAGGAGGATTTAAAAATGGCAACATATTATTTAGCAGTAGATATCGGAGCATCCAGTGGACGTCACATTCTGGGACATATGGAAAACGGAAAAATGATCCTGGAAGAAATCTATCGTTTTGAGAACGGCATGGTTAAGAAGGATGGAGAGCTCTGCTGGGAGTTTGACCGCCTTTTCAACGAGATCGTAAATGGTCTTAAGAAATGTAAAGAGATCGGCAAGATCCCGGTAAGCATGGGTGTTGATACCTGGGGTGTTGACTTTGTGCTTCTAGACAAGGATGACAAGGTTCTTGGCAACACGGTAGGCTACCGTGATCATCGTACAGAGGGAATGGACGAGGAAGTTTATAAGACAATTTCCCTGAAAGATCTGTATGCAAGAACCGGTATCCAGAAAGCAATCTACAATACAGTATATCAGCTGATGGCAGTGAAGAAGAAACATCCTGAGTATCTGGAGCAGGCTGAGACACTTCTTCATGTACCGGACTACTTCCATTTTCTTCTTACAGGCGAAAAAACTTGCGAGTACACAGAGGCAACCACAGGACAGCTTGTATGCCCGACAACCAAGGACTGGGATTATGAGCTGATCGATATGCTGGGATATCCAAGAAAGATATTCCAGAAGCTGATCATGCCTAGCACAAGCATCGGACATTTAACAGACGCAGTGAAGGAAGCAGTTGGCTTTGATCTTGAGGTTGTAGCACCGGCTACACATGATACAGGGTCTGCAGTTCTGGCTGTGCCTGCAAATGATGACGATTTCATTTATATCAGTTCCGGAACATGGTCTCTGATGGGAATCGAGAGAAAAGAAGCAGACTGCTCTGAGAAGAGCTGTGAGATGAACTTCACAAACGAGGGTGGATATGCAGGACGTTTCCGTTATCTGAAGAACATCATGGGTCTCTGGATGATCCAGTCTGTACGTCATGAGTTTGATGATGCGTACAGCTTTGCACAGATCTGCGAGATGGCTGAGGAGGCAAAAGACTTCCCGTCAAGAGTAAACGCAAACGATGAGTGCTTCCTTTCTCCTGAGAACATGACAAAAGAGGTTCAGGACTACTGCCGCAGAACAGGACAGCAGGTTCCGGAAACTCTTGGCGAGATTGCAACCGTTATCTATACAAGCCTTGCAGATTGCTACGCTAAGATCGCAAAAGAAATCGAGGAGATGACAGGAAGAACCTACAGCCGTATCCATATCGTAGGCGGTGGTTCCAATGCAGGATACTTAAATGAGCTGACTGCAAAAGCTACAAAGAAAGAAATCCATGCAGGCCCTGGTGAGGCTACTGCAATCGGTAATATCACAGCACAGATGCTGAAGGCCGAGGAGTTTAAAACGATCGAGGAGGCTCGTACAACCATCCATGAGTCCTTCGGTATTAAAGTATACAAAGCATAAATAATTGGAGGTCTTATTATGTTAGTTAACACAAAGGCAAAAGTTGGTGTATTTTCAATTGCTTTAGGCGCATATCTTCCGCAGTTTCCGTCACTGGTGCCGGAATTTGAGGCACAGTACGACGCATTCAAGAAAACGATCCCGGATACAGTAGAGATCGTTGACGGCGGAATGGTGACAACAAAAGAGCAGGCAATGGTGGCAGGAGATAAGTTCCGTGCAGCAGATGTTGACCTTGTATTTCTTCAGATGCTGACATACGCAACATCCTACAACATGCTTCCGGCGATCCGTGATCTGGATGTTCCGGTTGTTCTTGTAAACGTTCAGAAGATCAAAGCGCTGGATTATGAGCACACTGACATTGCCTCCTGGCTGGGTGAAGGCTATGCATGCGGTGCTGTAGGCGAGGCAGTTGCTGACCTTGAGAGAGCAGGCAAGAGACATGCGGTTATCACAGGCGTTGTAGAAGGCGGAGATCCTGCAGTTCAGGCTGAGATCGAAGACTGGTGCAAGGCTGCTCAGGTAAGAAGAAGATTCCGTGAGACTAACATTGCGCAGATCGGAAGACCATATCCGGGTATGATGGATCTGTATATTGATGAGACAAACCTCTATAACAGAATGTTCCTCTACACAAAACAGTTCGACTGGGAGAAGATGTGGGCGATCGCTGATGATATTACAGATGAGGAGGCAATCCGTGCAAAAGCACAGGATATCCTTGATACATTCGATATTGAGGGCGGCGGCACCATTGAGAAAGTATGGGATATGGCCAAATACGTTGTTGCTTTTGAGAAATGGGTAAAAGACGAGCATCTTGGAATGATCGCTTCCCATTACGACGGATTTGCACAGGGTAAAGCAGGTGTCCTTGACAGTATGCTGATCCCGGCATTCTCCATGCTGATCAAACAGGGTACTGCATGTGCGGTAGAGGGTGACATGAAGGTTGCCATGGCAATGAGTATCTTAAAGACAATTTCCGGTACAGGTCAGCTTTCTGAGATGTACTCCATCGACTTCAATGATGACATCTGCATCATCGGACATTCCGGAAGCGGTGACGCGGACATCTCTGACAAGAAGCCAACCATGAAGATCGTAAAAGTATTCCATGGCAAAACAGGCGGCGGATATCTGACACAGTTCTATCCGTACACAGGTCCGGTGACCTACCTTGCGATCACTCAGGATAAAGACGGAAACTTCAAATTCGTTGTAGCTGAGGGCGTAAACGAGGAGGGACCGATCCTTTCCTTCGGTGATACAAACATGAGAACACGCTTCACATGCGGAGCAAGAGAGTTCGTTAACCGCTGGAGCGAGGCTGGCCCGACACATCATATGGCAGCTGCTACAGGAAGACACATCGATACGATCCTGAAGGTTGCAAAAATCTTTAACGTACCGGTAGATATCGTGACAAGATAAATTCTTTCTTATGTATTCAACCTAAAACATATTCAAAAAAGGAGACTGCGCGGAGCGGTCTCCTTTTTCAGTGGGAAAAATAAGATAAAAAAGATCTGCCGGAAATGCAGCAGGCAGATTCGGCAGATCAAAGCTTTGGATTTTTATTTATTTTTTATGCATAAGTGTGTGCTCCTTGAGAAGCTCATCGTGCAGCTGGACGGAAGACCAGTGCTGAGTTACCGGTGTGAGCATGGCCTTCAGTGCAACAGGCGGGAGCTGGTTTTCACGGAAAAAAGCAAGAAAACCATCCATCTGTGCACTGGAAAAATCCTTCAGCACGATCATCTCATTGTTGAAATTGCTTCCCAGATTAAACTGGGATGAGGGATGAAATCCCGGAATCTCAAAAAGATATCCCAGCGGATGAAGAAATTCCGGAGCAGTGACGATCCGTGTCTTAACCTTCTGACGGTTCAGATAGCGGCGGATCTGGCGAAACCGTTCCGGGTCGCTAAAATTATATAAAAGAGCTTCTGGCTGTGTATTCATATAGTGTCATACCTCATTTCTGAATAAAGATTTTTGTGGAACGTAAGTTACTTTTCACGATGTGCAGGGAACCGGATCTCAACATCCGTCCCCTCTCCAGGCTTGCTGGAATAAGTGAGTCCGTAATTATTTCCATAGAGAATTTGGAGTCTCCGGTGGGTATTATAAACTGCGATATTGGTGCCGCCGGACTGGCTTTTTCCCTTTCCGGAAAGGATAGTTGACAGGATTTCCGGCGAAATCCCAACACCGTCATCGGAAATCAGAAGAACAATATCCTCATTTTCCATCCATCCGGTAATAACAATAGTTCCGGATTTTGATTCTTTTTCCAGGATCCCGTGAAGAATGGAATTTTCCACAACAGGCTGAAGAGTCAGCTTCGGGATCTGGTATTCTGAAAGCTCATCCGGGATATCCGTGATCAGCTCAATGCTGTCGTGGTAGCGCATATTCTGAAGCTGCACGTAGATGGTTACATGCTCCAGCTCCCTTGCAATGGTAGAGATTCCTTTTTTGCGGCTCAGAGTCAGCTTATAAAAACGGGAAAGACTTTGCACTGCGTGACTGATCTCATCGGTCTGTCCCTGCAGTGCCATCCAGTTGATCATATCCATGGTATTATAAAGAAAATGCGGATTGATCTGTGCCTGGAGGGAATTGAATTCTGCGATCCGGAGATCTTCTGCAGCCTTAGCCTGCTTCTCCATCAGTTCCTCCATTTTTTGAGTCATATAGTTGTAGGTATCGATAAGATTACCGATCTCATCATGTGCCTGTGGACTTTCCATAGGAGTAGGCGGGCCGTGGCGGACGGTCTGCATCTGCCGGATCACAGAAGAAAGTCTTCCGGTAATGGAATGAGCCAGTACATTGGCAAAAATCAGAGCCAGAACCAGAAAAACTGCATAGATCAGTACGATCTGGACCATCAGTCGGTTGCTCGCATGGATCAGCGGCGGGGAAGGAAGGACCGTTACCATAAACCAGTCCGTATTGGAAATGCTGTAAAAACCGGCATAAACCTTTGTGTCCAGAATGTTCCGCTCAATGAAGTTATTGGAAGACATAAAGGAAGCCTTGATGGTGTCGTAATCCAGTTGGTAGATTCCGGATAATGACAAATCTGAGGTAGCAACAATGGCATCACGTTCGTTTACAATATATGAAACACTTCCTTCCAGAGATAGATTGTCGGAAAGAATGGAAGTAAGCTTGTCATCGGAATAATACACTGCCAGATAAGCCTTATAGGCAGTGGAGTGATAATAAAGGCTTAAAGGGCAGATATATGCCATATCACCATAATTCTTTTTTTCCCTGGGACCAAGATAGAAGGAAGGACAGAACATTTCCTGGGTGTTCCGGTTTCCCTGAAAGATACCGTACCAGTAGGTACCTTTCGCCTGACTTAAGGGAGCAAGGATATTCTTAGTGTTGGGATAAGTATCCAGTGTCTTCAGATCATCAGGAAAATCCACATAGATCTGTACATCGGTAACAATGGAATCTGTGGTCAGACGCTGAACGGCATTTTTAAAATCAGTGGCATGGTTAGATGTTGCAAGCTGTTCTGCTGAATCGCTGACCGGCATATAAAAAAGTTCCTGAAAAAAATTCTGTCCTGTAATATTCCGGGTAGTAGCGAGGATCGTATCCATAGTCCGTTCGATCAGAGGTGCAGTTTTTGCGGAGGCGTCCTGTTCCTGCCGGATGGTATTGGAAACCACCATGCTATAAAGTCGTCCATAAAAAAGAAAGGCGGTAAGACAGGCAGGAATTACCACAATGCTGATCAGGGCAATGGTGAATTTTGTCTGCAGGTTTAAATTCAGGTAGCCGTTTTTGAAACGGCGCCAGAGGGCCCTCATGACATTTTCTCCCGGTATTCAGACGGGGAAAAGCCGGAGTATTTTTTGAAGCTTTTTCCGAAGTAATTGCCATCCGTATAGCCTACCTTGGAAGAAATCTCGGAAATCTTGTATTTGGGATCGGAAAGCAGCTGCTTGGCCTTTTCCATTCGGTATTCTGTCAGATATTGATTGAGAGTCTGTCCGGTCTCACTTTTGAAAAAAGTGCATACATAAGATGCGGAAAGGTATACATGGCCGCTGATATCTTTTACGGAAAGTGTATCGTTCATATAGTTCCGGCTGATATAATCCTTGATCATAAAGATCGTGGAATTTTCCGGCTGGGAATTTTTCGCATCTTCAAAATACTGGGCGGTTTTTTCTTTCAGAGCTTTGTGAAGCTCTTCGTAGGTGAAGGCGTTGTTTAACGTATCTACGATCAGATCCTGCTTTTCATGAAGTTCGGTTTCCAGCTGATTTTTTTTACGGGAAGCCGAAAGTGTATTAAATAGCTGGTAATAAAGATCACGGATCTGGTTAGGCATAAATGTGTGATTGCAGCTATAATACCGGAAAAGCTCATCAAGAAACTGAAAACAGGGTTCTTCTTCTCCGGCCAGGAGATATTTGGAAAAAGTATTTTCCGGTGAATGCAGGGAATCCGGAACCGGTCCCTTCGGTGAAAGCAGGCGGATGGCATTTTCCGTTAGAAATGTTTTTTCCGGAAAGAAAAAACAGTTCTGCAGAAGGATCACGGCAGAAGCGTAGGACTGATAAACCCTGAAAATATCCGTTACGGTATTTCCGGCTGCGATCAGATGCTTTCCGCAGGTGTCATATTGTCTGGAAATATAGCTTCCCACTGCGGAAAGGGTAGTCGGGGAAAGGGCATTCCTTCCATATATATGGTGGACCAGATACTGAACTCTTTTTTCCACAAAAAGACATTTCAGATGGTAATGCTCCAGAAAACAGGAAATGTCGTTCTGGAGATCTTCCAGGAAAATACCGGAAGCCTCCACAGATTCATTAAGCTTTACGATCACAGAGGTAAAATTCATGCCGTTCTCAAGAAGCTCCGGTTGCCCCAGTTCCAGACAGAGATCTGCAATTTTGTTGTTATCGGAAGGTGGAAGAGTCAGCTGCTGTGCCAGCCGGGTAGCGATTTCCTGAGAATGGATCGCTTCACCACGATGGGAGCGGAGCTTTTGTTTGTAAAGAGTCTGCGCTTCCAGAACTGCCGCCTGTACTTCCTCGGGATGCAGAGGCTTTTCGATGTAATTGATGGCTTTTAGTTTGATGGCAGCTTTCAGATACTCTTTGTCAGAATATCCGCTCATAAAGATAGGGATACTGTCCGGCAGGAATTTCTCCAGACGCTCCAGCATGGCAATGCCTGTCATCCGCGGCATCCGTACATCGCAGAGAATGATCTCAGGTTTATACAGTCTGGCCATTTCCAGTCCGTTCACACCATCATCTGCCTGAAGGACCTCGGTGATCCCCAGAGAATCCCAGTCGATAGATGAGATCAGTCCGGTACGCGTAAGTTCTTCGTCATCGACGATCAGTAATTTCATATACAATTCTCCAATCGAGCATAGCTTCGTAAATCGGACGTTTACAGTTCTGTTTATATTCCCAGAAAACTGTAACGTCAGCGTTATCATTATAGCATAAAGTATATAGAAATACGAGAATGGGACAATGGTTTATGAGTAATATTTTACAGGGAAAAGAAGAATATTTTACCCTTATCCAAAAATATTCCCATTATCAACCTGTGGGCCGGATGATAGAATATAATCAGATTAAAGGAAAGGGAGGAGAAAGAGCCGTGTCAGAATATGTTCTTGAATTAAAAGGTATTACGAAGATATTCCCCGGTGTCAAAGCTCTGAATAATGTACAGTTCCAGCTCAAGCCTGGTGAGGTTCACGCACTGATGGGTGAGAACGGTGCTGGTAAATCTACGTTTATCAAGGTTATTACCGGAGTACATAAGGCAGAAGAGGGTGAGATGTTCTTAAACGGACAGAAGGTTGACTTCAAAGGTCCGAAGGATGCCCAGGAGGCAGGTATCGCTGCCGTATATCAGCACCCTACATCATATCCGCATCTTACAGTAGCCGAAAATATTTTTATGGGTCATGAGATCATTAAACATCATATGATCCAGTGGAAAGAGATGAATCAGGAGGCAAACAAGTACCTGAAGGAGCTGGATGCAGACTTTGACGCAACAGCAGAGATGGGTACACTTTCTGTTGCACAGCAGCAGATGGTCGAGATCGCCAAGGCACTTTCCACAAATGCGAAGATCATCATTCTGGATGAGCCGACAGCAGCACTTACCAGAAACGAGTCCGAGAAGCTTTACACACTGGTTGACAAGCTGAAAGAGAATGGTGTTTCCATTATCTTTATCTCCCATCGTTTCGAAGATATGTACCGTCTGGCTTCCAGAGTTACCGTATTCCGTGATTCTCAGTATATCGGAACCTATGATGTAAACGGGATCACAAACGCAGATCTGATCAAGGCAATGGTTGGACGTGAGATCAATGATCTGTTCCCGAAGCCGGAGGTTAAGCTGGGAGATGAGATGCTTCGTATTGAACATCTTTCCAGAACAGGATTTTTCAAGGATGTTTCCTTCAATGTACGTGCAGGCGAGATCGTAGGTCTTACCGGTCTGGTCGGTGCAGGACGTACAGAGGTTATGGAAGCTGTCAGCGGAATCACCCATCCGGACGAAGGAAAGGTTTTCCTTGAGGGAAAAGAGGTTTATATCAAGACTCCTTCCGAAGCAATGGAAAAAGGTATCATTCTTCTTCCTGAGGACAGACAGAAGCAGGGCCTTGTCATGAGCTGGGGCCTTGGAAGAAACGTAACCCTTCCGATCATCAGCAAATATGCAAAATCCGGATTCAATGACGAGAAAGCAGAAAGAGAGCTTTCCAAGAAGCTTCTTGAAGAAGTAGATACCAAGGCTGTTGATATTTTCCAGCCTGCAAGCTCACTGTCCGGTGGTAACCAGCAGAAGGTTGTTGTTGCCAAGGCACTTGCTCAGGAAATGAAGGTCGTTATCATGGATGAGCCGACAAAGGGTGTCGATGTTGGTGCAAAAGCCGAGATCTATGCGATCATGGGAGATCTTGCGAAGAAGGGCTATGCCATCATCCTGATCTCTTCCGAGATGCCTGAGATCCTTGGAATGTCTGACCGTATCATCGTTATGTGCAACGGACGTAAGACAGGTGAACTGAACAGGGGAGAGGCAACACAGGAAGGAATCCTTGAGCTGTCCATGGAAAAGAGCACTGGAAAGGGGACTAAATAATGGAAAAGAAATCTGTTATCAAGAAGATTACAGGCTCCCGAGAGGCTCTGCTGGCAATTATCGTGGTCGTGCTGTTTGCCGTTGTCACAGTGATCAGCCCGTCATTCCTTACGCCGAAGTCACTCATGGAGATGCTGAAAAATAATGCAGTAACAATGGTAATGTCACTTGGTATGCTGTGTGTCATGCTGGTAGGCGGAATCGATATTTCCATCATGTCAACTCTGGCACTTTCCGGTATGTCCATCGGTATGCTCCTGAAATACGGACATATCACAAGTACATTACTTGCTTTCATCATTGCAATGGCGATCGGTATTGCCTGCGGACTGGTTGTAGGTCTTGTGATTTCAAGAGCAAACGTTCCGCCTATCATTGCAACCATGGGCTTTATGTACATCTACAGAGCAATGGGTTATCTTGTTTCCCACGGTGGTGAGTGGGCAAGTGCCGCAGCTCTTGGTGAGTTTAAGAATTTTGCAACAACCAGCTTCCTTGGGATCAACAAGGTTATCTGGGTGATCATCGTATGCTATGTGGTATTCTTCTTCTTTATGAAATGGACAAGAACAGGACGAAGGATCTACGCAGTAGGAAGTAATGCAAGCGCAGCACAGGTTTCCGGTATCAATGCAAAGAATATCAACCTTCTTGTATATGTGATCATGGGATTCCTCGCAGGTCTTGGCGGAGCACTTCAGGTATCTGTTTATGCTTCTGCAATGCCTGATATGCAGTACGGCGGTGAGATGGATGTTATCGCAGCCTGCGTTATCGGTGGTGTAAGCATGAGCGGTGGACGTGGAACCGTAGTAGGTGCATTCCTCGGTTCCATTATCCTTGCAACGATCGCAAAAGCTCTTCCGCTTGTAGGTATCAGTTCACTGTGGCAGAACATGATCAAGGGTGTTATCATCCTGGTAGTAGTTGTGATCAACGTTGTTCTGCAGAGAATCGCAGATAAAAACGCATTAAAGGGAAGGGAGATGTAAATCATGGCTGGAAAATCTGGAAGAAGTATTAACAATGTGCCGGAAAATCCGATGAAACACATCATATTCAGTTGGGAAGGCATCCTGGTCATTCTCTTTATCCTGGTAAATATTTTCTGCGCATCATTTTCTGAGTTTTATAATATGAAGAGTGTTCTTCGTCAGATGCCGGTTTACCTTGCAGAGGTATTCATGATGTTTCCAATGGCGTACATCCTGGTATTAGGCGAGATCGATATTTCCGTAGGTGCGATCGTGTGTCTCTCCGCTACATTAAGCTGTATGGTTTGCAACACAAACGCTCCGTTCATTGTAGTAGTACTTACAGCACTGGTTGTTGGTGCCCTCTGTGGTGCGGTTAACGGATTTATCCTTACCCGTTTCAAGGAGCTGCCTCCAATGATCGTAACACTGGCAACACAGATCATCTTCCGTGGTATCGCTGAGGTAACACTTGGAGCCGGCGGAAGTATTGCGATCACAAACACAGATGGCTTCCGTGCTATCGGTGGAAAGGTTGGAAATATTCCATATATTCTTTTCCTGGTGCTGATCCTTGGTGTACTTTTTGCGATCTTTCTTGGAAAGAGCACATTCGGACGCCGTACATATGCGATTGGAACAAACCGTGTGGCAGCTTATTACGCAGGTGTTCACGTAGAGAAGATCCGTTTCATCATCTACACAGTTATGGGACTTATGTCCGGACTTTGCGCAGTATTCCTGGTATCCTCTTCCTACGGTGCAAATACAACAACCGGTAACGGATTTGAGATGGATGCCATTGCAATGGCAGTATTCGGAGGTATCTCCTCCACAGGTGGTAAAGGTAACCTGGCCGGCGGTATCATTTCTGCATTCATCATCGTATGCTTACGAGTTGGCCTTGGACAGAAGAACGTAAATGCTCAGGTGATTCTTCTCATCATCGGTGTACTTCTGGTAGCAGCAGTAGCTCTTCCGAATATCATCGGCGATGTGAAAAAAGCAGTCGCAATGAAGAAAAACTAATATCACTTTTGAAACCCATATGATTGTTAGCTGTCTCCATTGGTGTAGCGGAGGCAGCAGCATATAAAAAAATTATATTCTTATAGGGAGGAACAACAATGAAAAAAAAGGTAATTAGCGCAATCCTTTGTGGAGCAATGGTTCTTGGTACAGTTTGCCCGGTTCTTGCAGCAGATGACAAATCCGAAGATACTAAGACAGAAGCAGCAGCTGGCGATTCCGCAAAAGACAAAAAGATTGCTCTGGTTGGTAAAGCAGCCGGTAACGCATTCTTCGAGATCGCAGCGAAATCTTTCCAGGAGACAGTAGAGGCTGAAGGCGGCGAGGTTCAGGTCGTTTATCCTGAGACAGCTACAGCTGATGCACAGATCAAGGTTCTTGACAACCTGATTTCCCAGGACTTTGATGCAATTTGTATTTCCGCTAACGATGTTAACGCTCTTCAGGCTAAGCTTGAGGAAGCTATGGATGAGGGAATCAAGGTATCTTCCTTCGACTCCGCACCGAACAAAGACAGCCGTGAGATTTTCGTAAACCAGGCTGGTACAAAAGAAGTTGCTCAGGCACTTATGGATGCAGTTCTTGATATTTCCGGTGGTGAGGGACAGTTCGCTATCCTTTCCGCTACATCTCAGTCCGCTAACCAGAACGCATGGATCGACGCAATGAAGACCATCATGGAAGGCGATGACAAATACAGCAAGCTTGAGCTTGTAGACGTTGTATACGGTGATGATGAGCCGCAGAAATCCACAGACCAGACAGCAGCTCTTCTTCAGAACTACAAGGATCTGAAGGTTATCTGCGCACCTACAACAGTTGGTATCGCAGCAGCAGCTAAATATCTTCAGGATAACGGTTCTGAGTGTAAACTGACAGGTCTTGGACTTCCATCCGAGATGCAGGAGTACACAGGTGATGATGCAGATCATTCCTGCCCATACTTCTATCTGTGGGATATGCAGGGCCTTGGAAAACTCAGTGCTTACACAACAATCGCTCTGATCAACGGCGACATCACAGGTGCTAAAGATGACAAATTCACAGCTGGTGACCTTGGTGACTACACAGTAACAGAGGCAGATGACGGCGGTACAGAGGTTGTTCTTGGTGCACCTCTGAAATTCGATACAAGCAACATCGAGGAGATGGCTAAGCTGTACTAATCAATCCTCAGATTGACTGTATAATCATATGATAAATCCTTTTGGGACAAGGCGGAGTCTTCGGACTCCGCCTTGTTTCGTATATTTGAATTTGGTGTATAGAAGGTTTCCGAAAAAATTTCAGTCTTTTGATTCTGGTTGTACTCTTATGGCTGCGGTGTTAAAATGAGGACAGCAGAATAGAAAACCATGAACAGATGAAGGAGCAAAACACATGCAGCAGGCATTACTGGATCAGCTGAGAAAGATCACAGAGGAAGAGAGAAAAATCCTGGATGGAGAAGCAGAGGTGGATAGAGATCTCTACACATCCGGTCGGGACTTTACTGTGGACAGCCGTAAAATGCTGAAAGAAGGCAGGCTGATCGCTGTGCGTACACACACCCGTTTTGTGTATTTTCCGGCTCACAGGCATAATTTTGTGGAAGTGCTGTATGTGTGTGAGGGATCTCTGACTAATATCATTGACGGAAAAAAAGTCATAGTTAACAAAGGCGAGCTGCTTTTTCTCAATCAGTTTACGAAGCATGAGATTCTGAAAGCGGGGCAGAATGATATTGCGATCAATTTTATGGTGCTGCCGGAGTTTTTTGATGTGGCCTATTCCATGGCGGGCAATGACAATATGCTGGCAGATTTTCTGGTGAATGTCCTGCGACAGGATGAAGAGCGTGGGGAATATCTTCATTTTAAGGTTGCGGAAGTGCTGCAGATCCAGAATCTTCTGGAAAATATCATCTATTCTCTTGTAAACGGTGAGGAGAACAGAGAGCGGATCAATCAGACCACAATGGGCCTGATATTCATGTATCTGATAGAATCGGTGCAGTATGTGGAGATGCGTCTGCCCAATCAGTACGAAAATATGATCTCTATGACAACACTGGATTATATTGAACAGAAATACCGGACTGCTACGCTGACGGAGCTTTGTGGTCGTCTGCATCTTCCCATGCATGTCCTCAGTAAGATGATCAAGAAAAGCACAGGGTTTAATTTCAAGGAACTTCTTCAGAGAAAACGTCTGAACAAGGCTGTAGAGCTGATGTGTGAAACAGATCTGCCTGTCAGTGACATCATTGCGGCTGTAGGCTATGAAAATAACAGTTATTTTCATCGGGTATTCAAGGAACATTATCACATGACACCACGGGCGTTCCGGGTGAAAAACAGTGAGAAAGAACAGGTGAGGCTGTAACAGCCTCACCTGTTTTTTTAAATATCATGGAATTGTCCGATCTTGTTTTTGATCCGCTGCATTTCGTTATCCATATCGATCACAGTGCGGGCGCAGTTCAGCAGTTCATTGCTGACATCCTCATAACCGTCCATTTCTTCGATATTCTGCTTGTAACGCAGCTGATGCTCCAGAGTTGCCCAGAAATCCATACCGTTGGTACGGATCTGGATCTCTGCACGCATGGGAGTTTTTCCCTTGGAGAAGAATACGGGGATTTCCACGATCATGTGATAACTGCGGTAGCCGTTTGGCTTTGGATTTTTGATATAGTCCTTTACCTGGATGACGGTAATGTCATCCTGCCTGGTGATCAGGTCTGCAATAGTGTAGATATCATCGATAAAGGCACAGACAACACGGATGCCTGCCACGTCATTCAGCTGATTCTGAATATTCTCCGCAGTAAACTCATAGCCGAGCTTTTTGAGCTTTTTGTAAATGCTTTCCGGCTTTTTGATCCTTGTTTTGATGAAGGAGATCGGGTTACGTTTATATTCCAATGAAAATTCATCGTTGAGGACTTCCAGCTTGGTGCGTACCTCACGGACCGTACATCGATACATCATCATCAGATCATTAAATTTTGCGGAATTTTTGATAAAAACCTGTGGATCGGGGGTATCCAGCCAGGTGTTTGTATTTCTTTCAGCCATAGTGTTTTTCTGGTGAAACTCCTTTCTTATGTAATATTTATAACAATTACTTTCATACAATTATAGAACAAAATGATATTTTTTTCAACATTTGTATTGACATATCAGAAAAGCTGTGCTATTTTATAGAAAAAGTTTAATTAAGTAAACCACTAAACCACTAAACCGTTGAAGCGGAGATAAAGATATTCATGCGCGCACAGAGAGTCCGGGAGGGTGAGAGCCGGGTCGAGAGGCAGTTTATCAAATGGACCGCAGAGGGCACAGGGAAAGATATTTTCGGGTATCAAGTATTCTGTGACGTGAGGGCATACGTCAGTTGCCGGGAATATGAAGGTATTCCGCCAAGTGCACGGGTCAGACCGTGAATCAGGGTGGCACCGCGGGTGATTTTGAATTTAGAGCTCGTCCCTGACAGAACCAGATTCTGTCGGAGACGGGCTTTTCTTTGATTTCATGAGCAAGCAGCGAATGCAGATCACGAATGTCCCGTCCTCCGGTAAGGAATGAAAAACTCAGGAGGGCCTGTATATGTATCCAACATTAGAAAAAATCAAAGAACTCGCACAGTCAGGCGAATACCGGCGAATCCCTGTATGCAGAGAGCTGTATTCCGACCGCTATACACCCGTAGAAGTCATGAGGACCTTACGCACAGCCAGCAGACATTGCTATCTTCTGGAAAGTGCCAGCCAGACAGAGGTATGGGGACGCTATTCCTTCCTGGGATATGAGCCATCCATGGAGATCACCTGTACAGACGGAAAGCTTCAGATCCGCAGGATCCATGAGGACGGAACTGAAGAAAAAACCGTACAGCAGGTGAAGCATCCGGGAGATGCTATTCGGGAGATCCTGAAAGAATACAAAAGCCCAGTGCTGGAAAATATGCCGACCTTTACCGGAGGTCTGGTAGGATATTTTTCCTACGATTATATTAAGTACAGCGAGCCGAAGCTGGAGCTTACCGACGAGACAGTACAGGATTTCCGGGACATGGATCTGATGCTTTTTGACCAGGTGATCGCCTTTGACCATTACAGACAGAAGGTGCTTCTGATCACCGGTGTGATGACGGATGATCCGGAAAATTCCTATCAGAAGGCGGAAGCAAAATTAGAAGAGATGACAGATCTGATCCGAAACGGAAAACAGAAGGAATTTCCGTCTTTGAAACTGAAATCTTCCATTGAGCCGCAGTTCCCGAAAGCAAAATACTGTGAGATGGTTGAGAAAGCGAAGCATTACATCCACGAAGGAGATATTTTCCAGGTGGTGCTCTCCAATCCGATGCGAGCGAAAGCAGAGGGAAGTCTGTTTAATACATACCGTGTTCTCAGGGCTACCAATCCTTCGCCGTATATGTTTTATTTTTCCAGTGATGATATTGAGATTGCAGGAGCCTCCCCGGAAACACTTGCCAGGCTTGCAGGAACAGAATTAAGTACCTTCCCGCTTGCAGGAACAAGACCAAGAGGCAAGACAAAAGAAGAGGACCTGGCGCTGGAAAAAGGACTCCTGGCTGATGAGAAGGAACGTGCCGAGCATAATATGCTGGTGGATCTTGGTCGAAATGATATCGGAAAGATCAGTAAGATCGGTACCGTGAACGTAGAAAAATATATGTGCATCGAGCGTTTTTCTCATGTGATGCATATTGGTTCCACAGTTACCGGCCAGATCCGGGATGACAGGGATGCGGTGGATGCAGTGGATGCCATCCTTCCGGCAGGAACACTTTCCGGAGCACCGAAATTCCGTGCCTGCCAGATCATCCAGGAACTGGAACAGAGCAAGCGAGGCATTTACGGCGGTGCTATCGGATATCTGGATTTTGCCGGAAACCTGGATACATGTATTGCCATTCGCCTGGTTTATAAGAAAAACGGTGAGATCTGTATCCGGTCAGGAGCAGGGATCGTAGCAGACAGTATTCCGGAAAGTGAATTTCAGGAGTGCTGCAACAAGGCAAGAGCCGTTGTACAGGCAATCGAAACTGCACAGGAGGGACTGGAATGATAGTACTGATCGATAATTATGATAGCTTTTCCTACAATGTTTACCAGCTGATCGGTTCTGTGAAGCCGGATATCAAAGTGGTAAGAAATGATGAAGTGACCATCAAAGAGCTGGAGGCCATGAAGCCGGAGGCATTGATCCTTTCCCCTGGTCCGGGAAAACCGGAGGATGCGGGAATCTGTATTGAATCCATAAAATATTTCAAAGACAAGCTGCCGATCCTGGGTATCTGCCTTGGACATCAGTCCATTTGTGAAGCCTTCGGAGGGACAGTATCCTACGCAAAAGAGCTGATGCACGGAAAGCAGAAAGAGATACATAAAGTTGGAAAGAGCCGGATGTTTGAAGGACTTCCGGAAACTTTTCCGGCAGCCAGATATCACTCACTGGCAGCTATCCGGGATACCTTACCGGAGGAATTGGTTGTTACCGCTGAGTCTGAGGACGGAGAGGTGATGGCACTGGAGCATAAAGAATATTCGATATTCGGATTACAGTTCCATCCGGAATCTGTTATGACACCGGATGGAAAAACAATGATCGAGAACTTTATGAAGGTTATCAGAGACAGATAAGACCGAGAACAGCAATCCATAAAAGATAGAATCGTTACAGAACAGGAGGAAACAACAATGATCAAAGAAGCAATCATCAAGCTTTCAAAAAAAGAAGATCTTACATATGACGAAGCAGAAGCCGTAATGAATGAGATTATGGACGGAGCGGCAACACCGGTACAGATGGCATCCTACCTTACTGCACTTTCCCTGAAAGGAGAGACTATTGATGAGATCACTGCATCAGCAGCCGGAATGCGTGCACACTGCATCAAGCTTCTCCACGATATGAATGTTCTGGAGATCGTAGGAACCGGTGGTGACGGAGCAAACTCCTTTAACATTTCCACGACATCTTCTCTTGTGATCGCAGCAGGTGGCGTTCCGGTAGCAAAACACGGAAACCGTGCAGCATCTTCCAAGAGCGGTGCAGCAGATGTTCTGGAAGCACTTGGCGTAAAGATCACCATCCCGCCGGAAAAAAGTGCAGAGATCCTGAAAAAGATCAACATCTGTTTCCTGTTCGCCCAGAATTATCATATTGCCATGAAATATGTGGCACCGATCCGTAAAGAGCTGGGAATCCGCACGGTATTTAATATCCTCGGACCATTAAGCAACCCGGCAGGCGCAAACATGGAGCTGATGGGAGTCTTTGACCAGTCTCTGGTAGAGCCGCTGGCACAGGTTATGATGAAGCTTGGCGTGAACCGCGGAATGGTAGTTTTCGGGCAGGATAAGCTGGATGAGATCTCCATGAGCGCACCGACTTCTGTGTGCGAGATCAAGGACGGATGGTTCCAGTCCTATGAGATCACACCGGAGCAGTTCGGCTATACACGCTGCAGCAAAGAAGATCTGGCAGGCGGCACACCGGCAGAGAACGCAGAGATCACAAAAGCCATTGTAAACGGAACCGAAAAAGGCCCGAAGCGTCAGGCAGTCTGCATGAACGCAGGTGCAGCACTTTATATCGCAGGAAAGGCGAAGACTATAGAAGATGGCGTGAAGATGGCTGAAAACCTGATCGACAGTGGTGCTGCTGCAGCCAAGCTTGAGGAATTCATCAAATTAAGTAACGAGATTTGAAAATAATAGCGGCAGGAGAGAAATCGGCAATCCCTATCAGAAGAGATATGAACGGAAACATTAATCTGTCAGGCTTTTTGAAATTGCCGAATGAGTGTTGAAATATCAAGGAGACAAACAAAGAATGAGTGAAAAAAACATTCTGGAAGAAATCGCAGAAAAAACAAGAGAACGTATCCGGAAGGAAAAACTTCAGTTTCCCCTGGATCAGCTGAAAGCTCTGGCTGAAAAAGCACCACAGCAGCCGTCCTTTCTGGAAGCGTTGAAAAAGCCGGGCATGTCCTACATCTGTGAAGTAAAAAAAGCTTCCCCCTCCAAGGGGCTGATTGCACCGGAATTTCCGTATCTGGAAATTGCGAAAGAATACGAAGCAGCAGGTGCATCTGCGATCTCCTGCCTCACAGAGCCATTTTATTTCATGGGAAGTGACACTTATCTCCGTGAGATCACAGAAACAGTGGATATTCCGGTCCTTCGGAAGGACTTCACTGTGGATAAGTACATGATCTATCAGGCAAAAGCATTCGGCGCATCGGCTGTACTTCTGATCTGTGCTATCTTAAATGACCAGGAACTCCTGGAATACCGAGAGCTTGCAGAAACTCTGGGAATGGATGCATTGGTGGAAGCTCATGACGAGAATGAAGTGGCAAGAGCATTAAAGACAGGTGCAAAGATCGTCGGTGTAAATAACCGTGACCTGAAAACCTTTAAGGTTGATATGAATAACAGCATCCGTCTTCGAAACCTGGCACCGGACAATGTGGTATTTGTGTCTGAGAGCGGAATCAAAAACGCAGGTGATATCGCTATCCTGGAAAGAAACCGGGTAGGTGCAGTCCTGATCGGTGAGACCCTGATGCGAAGCCCGGATAAGAAAGCTGCATTGGAAAATCTGAATGGTGGAGCGCTTGTATAAAGGCCAAACGAAAGAATAGAGCAAATAAGTAACAGAGCTGACCAGCAGCAAATAGTAACGAAACAGGAAGGGGCAGGGGCAGACAGAAAGGGCAGGATTGGCTGAATATGAGAGAACAACCGTTGAAACATGGGAGCAGAACCAGGATCAAGATCTGCGGCCTGACCCGCCCGGAAGATATCCAGGCAGTGAACCAGGCTAAACCGGACTTTGCAGGATTCATTGTAGAATTCCCAAAAAGCAGAAGAAACGTCACCGTGGAGCAATTGAAGGCTCTCCGGGAAGAACTGGATGATAGCATTTTGCCGGTAGGCGTATTCGTCAATGCACCGGTGGAGCTTCCCGCACAGCTTTTAAACGAGGGAACCATCGCACTGGCACAGCTTCACGGCCAGGAGGACGAGAATTATATCAGACAGCTTAAGACCATGACAGACCAGCTTCTGATAAAGGCTTTTTCCATAAAAACAGAAGCAGATATAAAGAAAGCGATCCGTTCGGAAGCAGACTATATTCTGCTGGATCAGGGCGCAGGAGGAACAGGAGAAACTTTCGACTGGAGTCTGGTACCGGCGATCAAACGTCCCTGGTTTCTGGCAGGAGGTCTGGGCTGTGAAAATCTGGAATCGGCCATACATCTGCTTCACCCCTGGGCAGTAGATTTAAGCAGCAGTGTAGAAACCGACGGTCACAAAGACCCGGATAAAATATTAGAAGCAGTATACGCAGTAAGGAACATAAAGGAGGAAATATAACATGTCAAAAGGAAGATTCGGCATCCATGGCGGACAGTACATCCCGGAAACACTGATGAACGCCGTTCTGGAGCTTGAGGAAGCATACAACCATTACAAAAACGATCCGGAATTCAACCGTGAGCTCACAGAGCTTCTCAATGAATACGCAGGAAGACCATCCCGTCTTTACTATGCGGCACATATGACCGAGGACCTTGGCGGAGCCAAGATCTATCTGAAAAGAGAAGACTTAAACCACACAGGAGCCCACAAGATCAACAACGTACTTGGTCAGGTGCTCCTGGCAAAAAAAATGGGCAAGACCCGTGTCATCGCAGAGACAGGAGCCGGCCAGCACGGTGTTGCAACTGCAACCGCAGCAGCACTGATGGGAATGGAATGTGAGGTATTCATGGGAAAAGAAGACACGGAACGTCAGGCACTGAATGTTTACAAAATGCGTCTTCTCGGAGCAAAAGTCCATGCAGTCACAAGCGGAACCGCAACCTTAAAGGATGCCGTTTCCGAGACCATGCGTGAGTGGACAAACCGTATTGCAGATACCCATTATGTACTGGGATCTGTTATGGGCCCGCACCCGTTCCCGACCATCGTACGTGATTTCCAGGCCGTGATCTCCAAGGAGATCAAAGAGCAGATGCTGGAAAAAGAGGGCAGACTTCCGGATGTTGTCCTGGCCTGTGTGGGCGGCGGCTCCAATGCTATCGGAACTTTCTACAATTTCATTGAGGACAAAGACGTTCGTCTCATCGGCTGTGAGGCAGCAGGACGTGGCGTGAATACTGCGGAGACTGCGGCAACCATCGCAACCGGTCGTCTCGGAATCTTCCATGGTATGAAATCTTACTTCTGCCAGGATGAATACGGACAGATCGCACCGGTATACTCCATCTCCGCAGGTCTTGATTATCCGGGTGTAGGTCCGGAGCATGCACACCTTTATGATATCGGAAGAGCAGAGTACGTTCCTGTTACAGATGACGAAGCAGTAGAGGCTTTTGAATATCTTTCCAGAACAGAAGGAATCATTCCTGCGATCGAAAGTGCCCACGCAGTGGCCTATGCGAAAAAGATCGCACCGACACTTGGAAAGGACAAGATCATGGTAGTTACCATTTCAGGACGTGGAGATAAGGACTGTGCGGCAATTGCCCGCTACAGAGGGGAGGATATTCATGAATAAGAGAATTACAGAAGCATTTGCAAACGGAAAAGCATTTATTCCTTTTTTAACCTGCGGAGATCCGTCTCTGGAGGTAACAGAGCAGCTGGTTTATGCAATGGAAGAAGCAGGAGCAGATCTGATCGAGCTTGGGATCCCGTTCTCAGATCCTACCGCAGAGGGACCTGTAATCCAGGAAGCCAATGTCCGGGCACTTGCAGGCGGTGTGACTACAGATAAAGTTTTTGCAATGGTAGAAAAAATCCGTAAAAATACAAAAATCCCAATGGTATTCATGACCTACGCAAACGTAGTATTTTCTTACGGAACAGAGCGTTTTATCAAGAAAGCAGCGGAAGTTGGAATGGATGGACTGATCCTTCCGGATGTTCCTTTTGAGGAAAAAGAAGAGTTTGATGTTGTGTGCAAACAGTACGGCCTTGACCTGATCTCCCTGATCGCACCGACCTCCCATGAGCGGATCGCCATGATCGCAAAAGAGGCGGAAGGCTTTGTTTACTGCGTATCTTCCCTTGGTGTAACAGGAATGCGTACCAGCATTACCACAGATATCGGAGCTATGGTGAAATTAGTAAAAGCCCAGAAAGACATTCCATGTGCAGTAGGATTCGGAATCTCCACACCGGAGCAGGCAAAAAAAATGGCAGATCAGTCAGACGGTGCCATTGTAGGATCTGCGATCGTGAAGCTCTGTGGTGCCTACGGCAAAGACTGCGTGCCGAAGGTGAAGGCTTATGTGAAAGAGATGAAGGATGCGATCAGATAAGTTCCCGGCTGAAATCGCAACACAGATCACAAAGTGTAATAAAAATCTGCTTTATCCCAAAGAAAGGGTAAAGCAGAATTTTTTTCTGCTCTGAACAGAGGCCGGAAAAATTGCAGGAAATATCTACTTGACAGTCAGAGACCAAATGATAGATGATATAAAAAAAGGTGAGGAGGAAATTGGGGATGAATCGGGAAGAAGCAAAGAAGAAAGCAGAAGCGCTGGTTGCCAGGATGACTCTGGAGGAAAAAGCCAGTCAGTTAAGGTACGATGCACCTGCAATAAAAAGATTGGGAATTCCGGCGTATAACTGGTGGAATGAGGGACTTCACGGTGTTGCCAGAGCAGGGCAGGCAACGGTTTTTCCACAGGCGATCGGAATGGCGGCAGCTTTTGACCGGAAAAGTGTGGCAGAGATGGCCGGTATCGTGGCAACAGAGGGCAGAGCAAAGTATAATGCATATTCCGTAAACGGTGACAGAGATATTTATAAGGGATTGACGTTCTGGTCTCCTAATGTCAATATTTTCCGTGATCCACGATGGGGTAGAGGCCATGAAACTTATGGGGAAGATCCGTATCTTACAAAAGAACTGGGAGTTTCCTTTGTAAAAGCACTTCAGGGAAATGGGGATACAATGAAGGCAGCAGCCTGTGCCAAACATTTTGCAGTACATTCCGGGCCGGAGGCACTCCGTCATGAATTTGATGCGGAAGCATCCGCAAAAGATATGGAAGAAACGTATCTGCCGGCATTCGAAGGTCTGGTAAAAGAAGCGAAAGTAGAAGCGGTTATGGGAGCTTATAACCGGACAAATGGGGAACCCTGCTGCGGAAGTCCCACATTACAGAAAAAACTCAGAGGCGAATGGAAATTTCAGGGGCATTTTGTATCAGACTGCTGGGCGATCCGTGATTTTCATGAACACCATATGGTAACGGATACAGCCGTTGAATCTGCAGCACTGGCGATTAATAATGGCTGTGACCTGAATTGTGGAAATACCTATCTTCACATTATGAAGGCATACGAAAAGGGGCTTGTCACAGAAGAAACCATAACCCGGGCAGCAGTGCGGCTTTTTACCACAAGGTATCTGCTGGGGTTGTTTGATGGAAGCGAATATGACCATATCTCCTATCTTGAGGTAGAATCTCCCAGGCATCTGGATGCAGCGGAGAAAGCAGCGGAAAAAAGCTTTGTTCTGCTGAAAAATAACGGGATTCTTCCGCTTGATAAAGAAAAACTGAAAACAATAGGGATCATCGGACCAAATGCGGACAGCAGACAGGCGCTGATCGGCAATTATCACGGGACAGCTTCCAGGTATATTACCATACAGGAAGGCATCCAGGATTATGTGGGAGACGATGTAAGGATCCTTACTTCCAGAGGCTGTGATCTGTTCCGAGACCGGACGGAGCACCTTGCGTTTACCAGAGATCGTATTGCGGAAGCAAAGGTGGTTGCGGAAAACAGCGATGTGGTGATCTTATGTATGGGACTGGATGAGACACTGGAAGGAGAAGAGGGAGACACCGGAAACAGCTATGTATCGGGAGATAAAGAAGATATTGAACTTCCCGGAGTACAGCGAGAACTGATGGAAGCAATCGCAGACACAGGAAAACCGGCAGTATTCTGTCTGCTGGCAGGAAGTGACCTTAATCTGAAATATGCGGCAGAGAAATTTGATGCCGTCATGATGCTGTGGTACCCTGGATGCCAGGGCGGGAAGGCAGCGGCAAAGGTACTGTTTGGAGAAATCTCGCCATCAGGAAAACTTCCGGTGACATTTTATGAAAGCCTGGAAGAACTTCCGGATTTTACCGATTATTCCATGAAAGGCAGAACATATCGCTATATGGAACGAAAAGCACAGTTTCCTTTTGGATATGGTCTGACGTACAGTAAGGTGGCAGTAGATAAAGCAGAGGTCAAAACATGTGGACAGAAGATAAACGTGGAGGTAGAAGTGCAGAATAACGGCGCATATGATACAGAGGATGTTGTTCAGATCTATGTAAAAAATATCGACAGCAAAAATGCCATTCCCAATCCGATGCTGGCCGGTTTTCAGCGGGTATTCCTGAAGGCGGGAGAATGCCGGAAAATAGAAATCCCAATATGGGAAAAAGCATTCACTGTAGTAGATGAAACAGGAAAACGGATGGAAGAAGGAAAGAAATTTGAAATTTATGCAGGCTGCAGCCAGCCGGATGAAAAAAGCAAAGAACTGACCGGAATCATGCCGGTAAAGATCATCTGGGAAAAATAATAAGAAAATCTAAAGTAACAGGAGGGCGATGCATCAGGTAGCGCCCTCCCTTTATATCTAACGCATAAACAACCGTACCATTTTCTCATAAATCTTCCGATATTTCTGATACCGCATAGGAAGATCAATCCAGGTCTTTTTATCTACAATACTCTTATAATGAGAGAATGTCCGGAAGCCGTCGATGCCATGATAGGATCCCATGCCGCTTTCACCAAAGCCGCCGAAGCCCATATTGCTGGTTGCCAGATGTATGAGGACATCGTTGATACAGCCACCGCCGAAACCACATCGGGAAGTAACTTCCCGGGCATTTTTTTCATCTTCGGTGAAGATATAAAGAGCCAGCGGATGTGCCATGGAATTGATCTTTGCTACGGCACCTCCGAGAGAGTCATAGGTGAGGACCGGAAGTACCGGACCGAAGATTTCCTGCTGCATGACCGGATCTTCGAAGGTTACGTTATCAAGAACTGTCGGCTCGATCTGAAGTGTTTCACGGTTGGAACCACCGCCGCAGACAGTTTTGGCAGGATCGATCAGACTGTTGATACGGTCGAAATGCTTTTCGTTGATGATCTTTCCATAATTCCGGTTCTTCAGTGGTTCTTTTCCATACTGGCGTGTGATCTGTCTGCGAAGCTCTGCGACCAGGGCTTCTTTGATCTCCGGATCACAGTAGATGTAGTCCGGAGCCACGCAAGTCTGGCCACAGTTCAGGAACTTGCCGAATACGATACGTTTTGCCGCAAGGCGGAGATTGGCTGTTTTGTCCACGATGCAGGGGCTTTTTCCACCCAGCTCCAGAGTGACTGGTGTGAGGTGTTCGGAAGCCTTTCTCATGACCTCTTTTCCCACAGACTGGCTTCCCGTGAAGAAGATGTAATCAAAGTGCAGACTGAGAAGATGTGTGTTTTCCGCACGTCCGCCTGTGACAGTTGCAACGTATTTTTCATCGAAACATTCATGGATGAGAAGACGGATCACTTCGCTTGTTGCCGGTGAGTAGGCACTTGGTTTCAGGATGACTGTGTTTCCGGCTGCAATGGCGTCTACCAGTGGTTCTATGGTGAGAAGAAACGGATAGTTCCACGGACTCATAATGAGAACCACACCGTAGGGGGATGGTTTGCGGAAACTGTGGGAATGGAACTGTGCCAGTGGAGTTGGAACGGTCTGTTCTTTTGTGTAGGAGCGGATATTTTTTAGCATATGTGTGATCTCGGAGAGCACCAGTCCGGTCTCACACATATAGCTTTCGAAATTACTTTTTCCCAGATCCTTTTTCAGCGCGGCGTGGATCTGATCTTCGTGTTTCCGGATGGAAGCGCGGAGACGTTTCAGGGCGCTGATGCGAAAATCAAGGTCAAGAGTTGCGCCGGAGTAGAAGTACTGGCGCTGTTTATCTAAAAGCTGGTTGATCTGTTCTTTTTCCATGGAATTGTAGTCCTTTCTGAAAAAACTGTATTCGAAATATCGAAAAAATCTTTCTATGCCAATGGCTGTTTTAGCAATTGCCTGCCGGAGGCATCAGTCTGTAATACAGTGTTTCAAGTTCGCCGGCATCCATCAGTACAGGAACCGGGTACAGAGGATTGGCTTCTTTATCTGCGTAATGGGCAAGCTCCGGGATGTCTGTTTCCTGGATTTCCGGAATATAGTCTCCGATGTCATAGCGTTTTTTCATATCTTTTATTGCATCAATAAACATCCGGGCAGCAGTTTTATCGTCCTCATGTTTATCGCAGAGACCGGCAGTTACGGCAAGGTTGCGAAGTTTGTGAGTGATGGAATCTCCGTATGTTTCCAGTACCATAGGAAGGATCACTGCATTGGCAAGCCCATGTGGAACATTATATTTTCCGCCGAGGGAATGTGCAATTGCGTGGACATATCCAACGTAGGATTTGGTGAAGGCACAGCCTGCGAAATAGGAGGCGCGGAGCATATTTCGTCTTGCTTCAATATTATTGCCGTCTGTGTAGGCGGTATCCAGATTTTCAAAGATCAGTCTGACCGCATCCAGGGCATTTTTTCTTGTGCCAGGTGTAGTGGAATTTCCAATGTAGGCTTCCACTGCGTGAGTCAGGGCATCCATGCCGGTGGTAGCTGTGATAAACGGCGGAAGGCTTAAAGTCACTTTCGGGTCAAGGACTGCGTAGCGTGGGATCAGCGGAAAATCGTTGATGGCATATTTGTGCCGTGTTTCTGCATCGGTAATGACAGCAGCAAGTGTTGTTTCACTTCCTGTTCCTGCAGTCGTGGGGATGGCGATGAGAAGAGGAAGCTTTTTGTGGATCTTCAGGATTCCCTTCATCTGAGCAAGAGACTGGTGTGGCTTGGCAATGCGGGCTGCTGTGGCTTTTGCACAGTCCATACTGGAACCTCCGCCGAAGCCGATGATCGCCTGGCAGTCATTGTCCAGATACATGTGAAGGGCTTCGTCCACATTGACGGTTGTTGGATTGGCAACGGTTTTGTCATAGATGTGGTAAGAGATGCAGCTTCGCTTCAGTGTCTGCTCCAGTCTTTCTGTAAGGCCAAGGCTTCGGATCCCTGCATCTGTGATGATGAGTACATTGTTATAGTTTCTTTTTTCCAGAACTTCCGGAATACCTTTGACGCTTCCGATGATCTTCGGATTGCGGTAAGGAAGCAGTGGAAGGGCGAATTTAAAGACATTCTGGAAAACCCGGCAGTAAGCTTTTTTTAATGGATTCATGGTAGTTTTCGTTCCTTTTAAAGTCAAATTATTTTATTCTAAATATTATATATAGCAGTTGGAAGGGGAAAAGTCAAGGTTGCCGTTTATGGAAGTGCATCGCGAAGCGTGTTGCTGAGAACAGAGTAACCGTAACGTCATAAAAAAGAAAACAGGAAAATATAATATTGTCATGGTTGTAAATATCCTTTACACTAAGGGAGTCAAACAGAATCATTATGCAAGGATTGTATATCCAGCGTAAGGCAAATGTTCGCAGGATAGATATTGATCACGGAGGAAATCATGCCAGAAACAGACACATCCGAAAAAAATCCTCTTCACGTATCCGAAGTGGATGATAATTTAAAAGAATTAAGCCCTCACGGTTCCTTTGAACTGCCGGTGGAAACCTATATGGCGAACTGTGAGATTTTTCATGCACTGTATGACCACTGGCACAGTGAGATGGAGATCATGTATATTGAAAAAGGCAGTGGCTTTGCCAGACTGAACCGGGAGAGCATCCGCCTGAAAAAGGGGGATCTCCTGATCGTGAACTGCGGAGTTCTCCATAGTATGCGCACGGATCTTAAGAAGCCTCTTTATTATAAGAGTGTGGTTTTCAGCCTGGGCTTCCTTGCAGGTCAGCCGGGAGATATCTGCCAGGAATGTGTGGTATCACCATTAATAGAAAACAAGGCAGAATTCTGCCATCATATAGAAGAAGGAGATTCCGGATATGAGAAGCTACGGGAAATTTTTCTGGAGATCCATGACTGTCATACGGAGAAGAAGCCATATTTTTATGTGAAGCTGAAAATGCTGTTCTTTGATTTCTTTTATGAGATGCTGACGAAGCATTATATTATCCCGGTAAGCACAGAGCAGAACAAGAGCCTTGCAGCAGTAAAGGAAGTGCTGGATCATATCAGCCTTCACTACCAGGAGAATCTTACCGTTTCAGAGCTTTCCGGACTTTCCAATTACAGTGAGTATTATTTTATGAAGCTTTTCCGCCAGTATACGGGAAAAACCCTGGTGGAATACATCAATGACTTCCGTATGGAGAAGGCGAAGTATCTTCTTACGCATTCCGATGCACCTGTGACGGAGATCGCCATGCAGGTGGGATTTAACAGTACAAGTTATTTTATAAAGAAATTTCAGCAGTCCAATAAGGTTTCACCGCATAAGTACAGGAAGCGTATGAGACAGATCTGAGAAAGCTCCCGAAGCAACCGCATATGTATCGGTTACGTTTTTATGCAGAGCTACCGTAAAAAGTGAAAAACAGTCTGACAAATATCTTGCATATCATGACAGGATTGTTATATTTTTGAAAAGAAATGCGTGATATCCTAATATCATCAAAAACAAAGCAAACAACCTTGTAAAAACATATTTCATCCCATCAAGATCCATGAAAGGAGATCAAAATGGAAACATTAAGCAAAGTATTTGAAGACAAATATAACAAAAATGTAAAAGATTGTACAAATGAGGAAATCTATCACGGACTTCTCTCCTGGACAAAGGATCAGCTGAAGGGCCGCGGCTACCAGGATGGAAAAAAGAAAATTTATTATATTTCCGCAGAGTTCCTTATCGGTAAGCTTCTTTCCAACAACCTGATCAATCTGGGCGTTTATGATGAAGTTGCGAAATATCTCAAAGAAAACGGAAAAGAGCTTTCCATGATCGAGGAGATCGAGCCGGAGCCATCTCTCGGAAACGGCGGACTTGGCCGTCTGGCAGCATGCTTCCTGGATTCCATTGCAACTCTGGGACTTCCGGGAGAAGGAATCGGACTTAATTATCACCTCGGACTTTTCAAACAGGAGTTTAAGGATCATCTTCAGTTTGAGACACCGAATCCGTGGATCCAGCCGGAGAGCTGGCTTACAGATGCAGGCGTTTCCTATTATGTCCCATTTAAGGGCTTTATGCTGAAATCCACACTGTATGATATTGATGTTGCAGGCTATGAGAACAAAGCGATCAAGCTTCGCCTTTTTGATATTGATATTGCAGATGAGAGCATTGTAGGTGAGGGAATCTCCTTTGATAAGAGGGATCTGCTCCACAACCTGACACTGTTCCTTTATCCGGATGACAGCGATGATGCAGGAAGAAAGCTTCGTATTTATCAGCAGTACTTCATGGTAAGCAATGCGGCACAGCTGATCCTGGATGAGGCAACAGCAAAAGGCTGCAATCTTCATGACCTTGCCGATTACGCAGTGATCCAGATCAACGATACACATCCGAGTATGGTAATTCCGGAGCTTATCCGTCTCCTCACGGAGCGTGGGATCGAGTTCGAGGAGGCATGCGAGATCGTATCTCATGTATGCGCTTATACCAACCATACCATTCTTGCAGAGGCACTTGAGAAATGGCCGATCTCCTATCTTGAGGAGGTTGTTCCGCATCTGATGCCGATCATCCGCAAGCTGGACGAGCGTATCAAAGCAAAATATCCGCAGGAAAATCTTGCCATCATCGACAAGAACGACCTGGTACACATGGCACATATGGACATCCACTACGGATTTTCCATCAACGGTGTTGCATCCCTTCATACCGATATCCTGAAGGAGACAGAGCTTCATCAGTTCTATGAGATCTATCCGGAGAAATTCAATAACAAGACAAACGGAATTACCTTCCGCAGATGGCTCCTTCACTGCAACCATCCGCTGACAGAGTACATTACATCTATGATCGGTGACGGCTTCCGCAAGGATTCCTTTGAGCTTGACAAGATGCTTGGCTTCAAGGGAAATCAGGACGTTCTTGCAAATATCCTTAAGATCAAGCAGGATGCAAAGAAGAGATGTGCGGAGTTTATCAAAGCCAACACAGGTGAAGAGATCAACACACACAGTGTTTATGATATCCAGATCAAACGTCTTCATGAGTACAAACGTCAGCAGCTGAACGCACTTTACATCATTGACCGTTACCTGAAGATCAAAGCAGGCGAGAAGCCGCAGCGCCCGGTAACCTTTATCTTCGGTGCAAAGGCAGCTCCTGCATACGTTATCGCAAAGGATATTATCCACCTGCTTCTCTGCTTACAGGAGCTTATCAACAATGATCCGGAGGTTTCCCCGTACATGAAAGTTGTTATGGTGGAAAACTACAACGTAAGTGCAGCAGAGAAGCTGATCCCTGCCTGCGATATCTCCGAGCAGATCTCTCTTGCTTCCAAGGAGGCCAGCGGAACAGGAAACATGAAGTTCATGCTCAACGGTGCTGTAACACTGGGAACCATGGATGGTGCAAATGTGGAGATCAGCCAGCTGGTAGGCAAGGATAATATCTATATCTTCGGAGAGTCCAGTGAGCAGGTTATCGAACACTATGAAAAGGCGGACTACTGCTCCAGAGATTTTTATGAGAAAGACGAGCGCATCCGTCGTGCAGTAGACTTTATCGTAGGAAACGAGCTTCTTTCTATTGGAAGTGAGGAGCATTTAAGAAGACTGCATCATGAGATCGTAAGCAAAGACTGGTTCATGACTCTTCTTGACTTCGAGGATTATGCGAAGGTGAAGGATCAGGCGTTGTCCGATTATGAGGACAGAACCGCATGGGCAGAGAAAATGCTTGTAAATATCGGAAAAGCAGGATACTTCTCATCAGACAGAACCATCGAAGAATACAACAGAGATATCTGGCATCTGACACCGGAGAAATAAAACGGTTTTAGGCAGATTGCTCCGGCTCGGAAGAAAAATAGAAAAATAGAAAATAAAAACACCGGCATTCATCGGAATATGTACTGAGGCTGAGATGTCAGAGATGATTTGGCAGCTTGGACAGGACATGGTACAGATGAATGGCCGGTGTTTTTTGTGAAATTGGTTACGAAAAATTGTTTACGGAATCAGGCAAGCGATACTTCAGGCTTTTCCATGCTTAAATGCCATCATCATCTCCTTGGTAAGGCTGATATTATCTCCTTCATCCGGAATGTCTTCCCGGTTGAACCAGGAGGCCATGGAAAGCTCATCGTGGTCTACAGTCAGAGTGTCGTCGCCATCCAGATCACAGTAGAAGCCAAACAGAAGTGTTCCGGAGAAGGACCATGGCTGGCTCTTGTAGTAGCGGAGATTTTTGACCTTTACGCCGATCTCTTCCATAACTTCACGGTGGACAGTCTCCTCGATGGTCTCACCAATCTCGGCAAAACCTGCGATCATGGCGTAGCGGGTGTGATTTCGGCCCTCATATTTGGAGAGGATCAGCTTGTCGCCGTTGGTAACGCCTACGATCACAGCCGGAGAAAGCACCGGATATTCACCGTTTCCACAGGCAGGGCAGATCATCTTGCGCTCATGTTTATCATGTACCATCGGTTTGCCGCAGCAGCCGCAGAAACGGCGCTTGCTGTACCACTGAAAGAGCTGATATCCGGTGATTCCTGCGAAAGCCAGATACTGTGGCTCCGCTGTGCGGAGAACTCTTGTGATCTCAAACTGATAACCAGGAAGGAGACTGGTGTCAAGATCCGGGATCAGATAAAAATGCTCTTCGTCAATGGAGAAGAGATAGATATAATTCTCATATAGGTTTTCAACTTTTCCTTCCAGCTCTCCAAAGCTTGGAAGAGTCATAGTCTCGCCATCTTTTTTCATAAGGATCTTTCCTTCTTCATAGGCGAGGATGTGGCTTTCTTTATCCGGGGCCACAGGTTTGTACTCATTGTGATAGGTATGTGGTGCGATATCCTGGATCATGATCGATAATTCCTTTCCGAATTTATTGTTTTACAGTGTTTGCTGAGAAGTTTTGCCATATAAAATACAGCACGCTTTCTACAGTATAAGCTTACCTTAAGAAAAAGGCAACTCCAGCAATAACAAAAAAAGTTGTATGAGTCAGAAAATCAGTGTAAGATAAATGTATTATATTGTGCAGAAGATGTGAAAGATCTGAAAATTTTTCTGCACAGAAGGAGAAGATCATGCCAACAACAGAAAAGCCGGGACTGACCCGGGATGCCATTAAATATCTGGCAATTTTTACCATGCTTCTGAATCATATCGCCAACGTGCTTCTGCCGGAAAACACGATCCTGTGGGAAGTGTTTATAGACATTGGCTACTTCACAGCCATTACCATGTGCTATTTTCTTGTGGAAGGTTTTTACTATACACATTCCCGGAGAAAATACGGTGAAAGGCTTCTGATCTTTGCCGGAATCTCCCAGGTTCCCTATATGATAGCCTTTGGAAATTCACAGCTGAATATGATCTTTACTCTGTTTATCTGCTTTATGATCCTGGTTGTTCAGGAAAAGATGATGGCAAGTAAATGGAGAATTCCACTTCTGATCCTGCTCCTTTTACTATCCGTTTGTTCGGACTGGGCGATCCTGGCACCGGTTTTTACCATCTGGTTCCATGAGAGCTGGGGGAACAGGAAGAGGCTGATAACAGCGTTCGGAGTCGGTGCTGCCCTTTTTGTGCTGTTTAACTACAGCTCCTACGTGGAAAAAATGGCAGCCGGACCGGCAATGATCCATGCTCTGCTTTCGGCAGCAGGGATCGTAGCATCAGGAATCATCATCCTGTGCTTCTATAATGGCAAAAAATCCGAAAAAGCACCGAAGTTTTCCAAGTGGTTTTTCTATATCTTTTATCCGGCACATCTGCTGATCCTGAGCATAGTCCGTGTTATAGTACAGTAAGAGATAAAATAAAATCTCTCCAATATTTATAACCGGATAGATTGCCGAAAATAAATTTCATATCCACATAAAACATAGTAATTCTGTAAGAAAACAGAAAAATAGCGAAAAAACTCTTGAAAACCCACAAATTATCTGCTATGCTAACTGACATGACAAAGGCGTCTGGAAATTGAGTTTCCAGGCGCTTTTTGCGTTGCAGAATAATTGAGGGAATCGAGGAGGAAATGAATGATGAATGCAGGAGATACCGGCTTTATGCTGATCTGTACAGCCTTTGTGTTCTTTATGACACCTGGGCTTGCGTTTTTCTACGGAGGACTGGTCCGCAGGAAAAATGTGGTAAATACCATGATGGCCTGTGGGGCGATCATGGGACTGTCCGTAGTTATGTGGACATTGCTTGGATATTCGCTGGCATTTGGAGGAAATCATGGCGGGATCATCGGAGATTTTCGCTGGTTTGCGCTGAATGGTGTAGGCTGGGAGCCGGGACCTTATGCGGATACGATCCCGCATCTGGTATTTGTGGCGTTCCAGATGATGTTTGCTATGATCACACCAGCACTGATCACCGGTGCCGTGGTTGGAAGGATGCGTTTTAAGGCACTGTTTTTCTTTATTGCGATCTGGTCTTTGATCGTGTATTATCCAATGGCACATATGGTCTGGGGAGACGGTGGATTTCTGGCAGCCATTGGCTCTGTGGACTTTGCAGGAGGAAATGTGGTACATATCAGTTCCGGTGTCAGTGCACTGGTTCTTGCCATTTATCTTGGACAGAGACGAGGCTATGCAAAAGCAACCTATCGCACACACAATATCCCATTTGTATTTCTCGGAGCAGCTATGCTGTGGTTTGGATGGTTCGGCTTTAATGCAGGAAGTGCGCTGAAGGCAGATGGCCTTGCGGCACATGCCTTTATGACCAGCAGTATTTCTTCTGCCTGCGCACTGCTGACCTGGATGCTGATCGAGGTGATCCGTGAGGGAAAACCGACACTGGTTGGTGCATCCACAGGTCTTGTTATCGGACTGGTAGCCATTACACCGGGAGCTGGTTTCGTACCGGTATGGGCATCCTTTATCATTGGGATCCTGGTAAGCCCGATCTGTTACTTTACTGTGATCCTTCTGAAACAGAAGCTGAAGATCGATGATGCCCTAGATGCTTTTGGATGCCATGGTATCGGTGGTATCTGGGGAGGAATCGCAACAGGTCTCTTCGGAAAAACTTCCATTAACTCGGTTGCAAAATGGGATGGCCTTGTGTTTGGAGATCACCGTCTGTTCCTGGCGCAGGTATTGAGTATTGTGATCACCATTGCGGTTGCTATTGTGGGAACGCTGATCTGTATCGGGATCGTGCGGATCTTTACACCGCTTCGTGTAGATCCGAAGGAAGAGATGGTTGGTCTGGATGCGTCCCAGCATGGAGAGAATGCATATCCGTCATTTAATGGATTTGACTGATAAGAGTCCATTTCCTGTTAATGTGAATGATGGTGTTAAAGAGGAGATTATAGTATGTTGATTAAAATAGAAGCAATCGTAAGAGAAGAAAAAATGGAAGATGTCAAAGCAGCGTTAAATGAGATCCAGGTTAACGGTTTTACAGTAACCCAGATCATGGGCTGCGGAACACAGCGCGGCTATACAGAATATGTCCGTGGTTCCAAGATCGATGTATTTCTGAAACCGAAGATCAAGTTTGAGATTGTAGTATCATCAGAAGACTGGGAGATTAAAGTTATTGATGCCATTCAGAAAGCAGCATTCACCGGTGATCCGGGCGATGGTAAGATATTCAGCTACGAGATCCGTAACGCTGTTCGTATCCGTACAGGTGAGACCGGATACGATGCGCTGCAGTCGGAATTTCTGTAAATTGTTTTATTAATATGTAAATTATGTGTGAAAGAGTCTTTCAGGAAATCACAGGGATATCAGGAGATATGATCTTGAGATTTTTCGGAGGACTTTTTTACCACAGATTTAACAATAGTTTTACGTTGATTTGATGAAAAATAGCATGTGGCCAGTATAATATATAAGATGTACACGAAAACTAAAAATAATAGATAAGGCAGACATGACAAAAAAGAAATCAAAGAAATAAATAAGAAAAAAACAGAAATCCATTAAAGATGGATTCGAGCAGGACCAAGAAGAGCAGGAGAAGGAGAATCCCAAAAAGGATGCTCCGGCTCAGAAGTCAGAACAGAGGTCCGGAGCCAATAGAACCAGAAAATCAGAAGCTGGCAGCAGAAAAAACAGCAGGGCTGTAAAATGTCCGCATGCCCAAAAGAAAACGGAGAATTCCCGAAAGAAAAATTTAAGGAATTCTCCGTTTTATTATCTGACTGAGCAAACTATGAAGTTATTATTCAATATAGAGCTGTGCAACAAATGGGGCATAAGATATCCAACTGCTTTTTCTCTGCCATAGTTGCATTTCAACTGCAAAGATGACACTTTTCACAGGCGGACGGTGTGGCTGCACAACCGCCGAGAGCAGTTTCACGAAGCTCTGCAGGAAGTTTTTTGCCCACAGTATACATGGCATCGATCATCTCATCCAGCGGGATGAACTGGGGGATACCGGCCAGTGACATTTCCGCTGCGATTAGGGCATTGGAAACACCAGCTGCATTACGGTTCTGGCAGGGATATTCCACCAGGCCGCCTACCGGGTCACATACAAGACCGAGCATATTCATAAGAACGGTGGAAGCCGCATAGGTACACTGCAGCGGAGTGCCGCCAAGAAGCTCCACAGCAGCGGAAGCAGCCATTGCAGAAGCGATTCCGACCTCAGCCTGACATCCGCCAACAGCACCGGCAACTGTTGCATTACGCATGGCAAGATAGCCGATCGCGCCTGCATTAAATAGTGCCTGGCGGATTTTTTTATCGGAAAAGCCGTAGACCTCCTGAAGAGCAAGCATCATTCCGGGAACGATCCCGGCACTGCCGGCAGTAGGAGAGGCAACGATAAGTCCCATGGAAGCGTTGGTCTCAAGGGTTGCCATAGCGTAGGTGATCCCCTTTCCGAGAACATTTCCGCACAGGCTTTTTCCCAGGTCATGAAATTCGCAGAGCTTTCGGGCTTCACCGCCGATCAGTCCGCCCATAGATATCACCGGATCTTTGATGGGGGAAAAAGCAGCATCCTTCATGATCTCCAGAACACGATCCATGCGCTGGTCCACGATTTCAGCAGTGGTTTCACCGAGAAGGATCTCACGCTGGCGCATTACTTCGGAAATCGGAAGCTTTTTTTCCTGGCAGAGAGCAAGAAGTTCCTTGGCATTTTTGAAATCCATAAAACACATCCTCCTTTTCCCTACATCTGAACAACCATGACATCATGGATGTTGGTGTTCCGGTGAATGCTTTCTACGATATCTTCCGGGAGATGACCATCGGATTCCACGATCGTATAGGCTGTGGTTCCTTTGGATTCACGGAAGAGGCGCATGAAGGCAATGTTAATGTTACGTTCACTTAAGCATCTGGTGATGTAGGCCACAACACCGGGAGTATCCTGATGGATCACGATGATGGCACTGTATTCGCCGGTGAAATCCACTTTCACGTGGTTGATCTCCACAATGCGGACCTTGCCGCCGCCCAGCGATTCCCCCCGGACTGTCATTTCCTGTCCCTGTTCATTGACCATATGGATATCTACAGTGTTGGGATGGACATCGGTTTCTGCTTCATTTGGAGTAAAGGAAAAGTCGATCCCCTGTTCCCTGGCAATATCAAAAGAATTCCGTATACGCATGTCATCTGTGGAAAAGCCCATGATCCCGCCAAGGAGGGCACGGTCTGTACCGTGTCCCTTGTATGTTCTGGCGAAGGAACCATAAAGGATGAATTCTACTTTTTTCAGGGGCGGCGTGATCATCTTCTGGGCAAGGAAAGCAATGCGTGCAGCCCCTGCGGTATGAGAACTGGAAGGACCGATCATGTTGGGACCCATAACGTCAAATACACTGATAAAAGACATTTTGCTTAATTCTCCTGTGGTGTTTTTGCAATAAATTTCTTATAAATGGTGTCAACGATCACGCCGATGGCGTTGTCACCGGATACATTGCAGGCAGTTCCGAAGGAATCCTGGGTAATGTAAAGGGCAACCATGATAGCACAGATGGCACCGTCCGGATCCCCGGCTTCCGCTCCGAATACCATGTAAAGGAATGGAAGGGCAGTCATGATGGAACCACCGGGAGCACCGGGAGATGCAACCATGGCAACACCGAGAGTCATGATGAACGGAACGATGATCCCAAGACTGATGGGCAGCTGGTTCATAAGGCAGACTGCAGTAGCACAGGCTGTGATGGTGATCATGGAACCGGCCATGTGGATGTTTGCACAGAGCGGTACTACGAAGTTGCGGATCTGCTCGCACACGCCGTCCTTTTTGGCACATTCCAGATTGACCGGGATGGTAGCTGCGGAAGACTGGGTTCCCAGAGCAGTTGTGTATCCCGGGATCTGATTTTTGATCAGAGTGAAAGGATTCTTTTTGCTGACAGTACCTGCGATCACAAACTGGATCGTAATGCAGATCAGGTGCATGATGATAACAACAAGGAATACCTTCCAGAGGATGCTTAAGATGGCAAAGGTTTTTCCGGAAATAGTCATATCTGTGAAGGTTCCGCAGATGTAAAGCGGAAGCAGCGGGATGATAATGGTATGAAGGACCTTGTCAATGATCTTGGAAAAGTCACTCATTCCGTTATAAAGGCTGTTTCCCATTTCTTTTCCACGCATGGAAGAGAGGCACAGTCCCATGACAAAGGCAAGGGCAACAGCAGAAAGAGTATCCATGACCGGCTCCAGTGTGATAGAGAAAAATGGTGTCAGGGATGCGTCTGCGGTAGCTGCGATCTGATCCAGTGCACCTTCACTCATAAAGTGCGGGAACAGGCTGGATGATACCAGATAGGATGCGGAACCTGCGATCAGAGTGGAGCCATAAGCCAGAGCCACTGTGATCAGGAGAAGCTTCCCTGCACCCTGTGAAAGATCCGCAATACCCATGGTCACATAGGCAAGGATCATCAGCGGGATGACGAATTTCAGAAAGGTACTGAAAAATCCGGAAAGGGTTACAACAAAGCGACAGAAGCCTTCCGGAAGGAACTGACCGAACAGGATACCTACGATGATGGCAATGATCAGCTTCGGTACAAGTCCGATCTTGATTTTTTTCTTTTCCATTTGGATTCTTTCCTCCTAAGTATGAATTTATTCATTTTGCACAAAAATACGATTGACGTCCTCGTGATTGTATTGTAACATTGACATAAAAATAAGGCAAATTCACAGATTTCATCATCACGATGAAAAAATTTCATAGTAAAAGGGAGAAAATCATGGAAATCCGTCAGTTGGAGACGTTTGTACATGTAGCACAGCTTCAGAGCTTTTCCAGGGCAGCAGAGGTTCTGGGATACACCCAGTCAGCGATCACTGTCCAGATCCGGCTTCTGGAAAATGAGCTGGAAACAAGACTTTTTGACAGAACCGGAAAGCGTGTGGTGCTTACTCCGTCCGGAAAAGAGTTTATGGGGCATGCAAGCCGGATCTTATATGATGTAAATAAAGCAAAAAAGTCAATGAATGACGATGCGGAACTGAAAAATCCATTACATATCGGGACTATTGAATCTCTCTGCACAGCAAAGCTTCCGGCTGTTCTCAGCAAATTTCGTGAGTTTCACCCGAAAGTAAATATGCAGGTGACTATTGATACACCGGAGCAGCTGATACGGATGATGGAGCATAACGGGCTGGATCTTATTTATATACTGGATACCCCAAGGTGGGACCAGAACTGGGTGAAGGTCATGGAGAAGGCGGAGCCGGTAGTATTTGTGGCCTCTGCAGATTCGGAGTTTGCGGGAAAGACGCTGAAGATGGAGGATATTCTGGAAGAGCCTTTTTTTCTCACGGAAAAGAATGCCAATTATCGGCAGGCCCTGGATCAGCAGCTGGCGCTTAAGAAGCAGGCCCTGTCACCGGTACTGGAGATCAGCGATACCGCTTTTATCATCCGCATGCTGGAAAAGAACCACGGACTTTCCTTTCTTCCCTATCTGGCTGTGGAGCGGGATATCCGGAAAGGAAGAATTGCCCTTTTACATGTGGAAGATGTGGAGATATCCATGTACCGGCAGATCTTTTACCATAAAAATAAGTTTAAGACGAGAGAGATGGAGGAGTTTATCCGTCTGGCGGCAGAGTGAAAGTCAGAGCTTGTAAAAACAAATAAAATGTGGCACTATAAAAGAAAAACACAGGAGAAAAAAAAATGAATCTTATTGAAGAAGCAAAAGCTCTTGGTTTTTCCGACGCAGCGGTCATAAGTACCGATCAGCTTGTATTTGTGCCGGAATACCGGGTTTTCTGCGAGGACAATCTTTGCGGGAATTATGATAAAAACCCGGCATGTCCACCACAGAGCGGCACTGTAGAGGAGATGAAAGAGCATGCGCTGAAATACGAAAAAACGCTGATACTCCAGACAATGCAGGATGGCCTTATGGACTACAAAAAGGCAAAACTTGCTCATAACAAACTGACAGAACAGCTGGCAGAGAAGATGAAAGAAGAGGGAATAACTGATCTTCTGATCATGAGTGCGGGACCTTATAAACATAATTCCTGCATGTCCGCTTACTGTGTGGATGCACAGAAAATGGCAGACGCTGCAGGAATGCTATGCTGGACCAGCGACGGAATGATCCGTTATTTTTCCCAGGTTCTTTTCCATGGGTAAGATGAAGGATTTTGTAAAGGAATATGGGAGAAATAGATGGAGTTTTACAAATGCGAGTATCCGTTGACAGAAACAGAAAAAACGTGTAGAGTTTAAATAAATGTAATTACATAAAAAGAATCAGCAGGAGAAAAACCAGAATGGAAAAATCAACAGTTTATTTCACTGATTTTCGTTGTCCGGTGGGAACCAGCCAGCTGGACAAACTGAAAAAACTCTGTGTTGCCGCAGGAATCAAAGATATCGATATGGATGGAAAATTCGTAGCCATCAAGATGCATTTCGGAGAGCTTGGAAATATGGCATTCCTTCGTCCGAACTATGCAAAGGTAGTCGCAGATCTTTGTAAGGAGCAGGGCGGAATGCCGTTCCTGACAGATTGTAATACTCTTTATCCGGGAAGCAGAAAGAATGCACTGGAGCATCTGGACTGTGCAAATCTTAACGGATTTAACACGATCACAACCGGATGTCAGATCATCATCGGTGACGGAGTTCGAGGAACCGATGAAGTAGAAGTTCCGGTAGTAAACGGAGAATACTGCAAAACTGCCCTGATCGGACATGCTATCATGGACGCAGATATTTTTATCAGTCTCAGCCATTTCAAGGGACATGAGACAACCGGCTTTGGCGGTGCTCTGAAGAATATCGGTATGGGATGCGGAAGCCGTGCCGGAAAAATGCAGCAGCATGCCAGCGGAAAGCCGGCTATCCATGAAGATGTCTGTCGTGGTTGCCGCCGTTGTGCGAAAGAGTGCGGAAGTGATGCGATTACATATGTAAACAAGAAAGCAGTTATCGATTACGATAAATGCAAAGGCTGTGGCCGCTGTATCGGGGCCTGCAGCTATGATGCCGTATACAATCCGAATAGCAGTGCAAACGAGCTTCTTGATCGCAAGATGGCAGAGTATGCACAGGCTGTCTGTCACGGACGTCCCCATTTCCATATTGCACTGGTACAGGATATCAGCCCTAACTGTGACTGCCATGGTGAAAATGATGCGCCGATCCTTCCGGATATCGGAATGTTCGCAAGCTTTGACCCGGTTGCACTGGATCAGGCCTGTGCAGATGCCTGCCTGAAGGCAACACCGATCGCCAACAGCCAGCTTGGAGAGCATCTGGCAGAGCCGGGATGGCACTGTCACCATGACCACTTTAAGGATTCCAATCCGAATATTGAGTGGAAGGCAACCCTGGATCAGGCAGAAAAGATCGGCCTGGGAACCAGGGAATATGAGCTGAAGATAATCAAATAAGAAACAGAAATCATATAAAATCACGAAAGCACGCCTGCAACATGGCGTGCTTTCTTGCGTAAATAAAGAAATATAAAATGAAAAAACGTATAAAGACGGTATTTTTAAATAAAAAACATGTGCGTGCATATGCGTGCTTGAAACACAGCCATTGTGAATAATATACAAAGAAATAACAGGAAAATTTGGACAAAAACGAGAAAACAGAAAAAGCTGTAAATTTATATTGCATAATCAGACTGCGTGTGATAACATACACACAACATAATTAACACGCATTTAACACGCAAACAAAGAGAAAAAGCACGCAAATACGAAAATATCAAAGATAAGCGGAGCTAATGTGCAGGAAAACGTGCAGATCGTGTGGACAGAAACAGGCTGCATTCTGTGAGCAGAGAATATAGAGCAGGCCTGAAATCTTTTTCAGAGGAGGAAATTATGACAGGAATACAGAAAAAACAGCGTCTGCTGACTATGATATTCGGAGCTTTTGCAATCTTTTTTACCGGATATCCCCATGTATGGTCTATTTACCAGCCCTATGTGATGGAGCAGGCAGGCTGGAGCCAGGGACAGGCATCCATGTGCTTTTATCTGGCACTGAGCACCTTTGTATTCGGAAATATCTTAGGCGGAAGGATGCAGAACCGCTTTAAGGAAAAGACGATTGTATGGATCGGAGGCGGGACCTTTGCGGCAGGAATCCTGGCATCCGCATTTCTGATCGTTTCCACACCGCTTCCTATGTATCTCTCCTATGGAGTGATGCAGGGATTTGGACAGGGAATGATCTACACGGTGATTCTGGCAACGGTACAGAGATGGTTCCCGGACCGTACCGGATTTGCTTCCGGTGTTGTGGTAACTGCCAACGGACTTTGCGGATTTTTCCTGGCGCCGCTGAGTCGAAAGCTGCTGGAGGCAGAGGGTGTGCAGAAAACCTTTCTGATCATTGGGGCAGCCATCGCAGTTTCCTGGATTCTGTGCGGCATCTTTTTTCAGGCACCCGATAAGAGTCTGGTGAACGCAGGTGGCTCTGCGGCAAAGTCCGGAACATCGGAGATGAAGCAGTATACATCCGGAGAGATGATGCGTACAAGAAATTTTTATCTTCTTCTTGCGACCATGTTCTTTGGACTGATTTCTTATTTTATGGTTTCACCGGTATCCCAGACCTACCAGATCGACCTTGGGATCCCGTCTGCAGTGGCAGTCAGCGCCGTTATGCTTGGATCCATTGTCAATGCGGGAGCAAGACTGGTGCTTCCGACACTGGCAGATAAAGTGGGAAGGATCGTCTGCATCAAAGGAGTGCTGATCGTGGCAGTGATCGCTATGGGAGTTCTCGCTGTATCAAGATCCCTAGCAGTAACGGTTGCTGTTGTGCTGATGTACGGCTGCTACGGCGGCATCATGGGAAGCTTCCCGTCCCTGACAAGCTCTATTTTCGGAATGAAGCACACCGGGGAGAATTACGGATTTGTCATGTTCGGCATTGTATTTGCAACCTTTGGCGCACCGGCGATCTCCGGTCTGGTGAGTAGCAAAGGTTATGAGATGAACGTGGTATTTGGGATCGGAGCTGTTTTTGCAGTGATCGCATTTGTATGCCTGACTCTACTTGGACAGAATCTTGTGAAAGAGCATGCCGAAAAATCTGCCGGAGTAAAGAATGATACAGCACAGGTAAGCAAACCACAGGCAGAATAAGTCTGAATGTAACTGGATGCAGAGCTGTATCAGCTGCCGGATCAAAGACAGCTGACTGAGAATCAGAAAACAGAAAAACCTGGAAGAAATAAAATGCCTGTGGCTGATTTCTTCCAGGCTTTTTTTGAGTTGCCGGAATCAGATATTTCTGCTAGGATAACGAAAGGATGAGAAAATCAGATATTGTTTTTGACTGTTTATTTTGATCTGTCGTTCGAAGAAACCGTGAGACGACATAATACAAGAAACAGAGAATTTGGTGAAAAAGATATGCGCAGATGGTGGAGAGAAAAAGATTTTTCTTCAGTTCTCAGGGAACAGGCTATTACCTGCGAAATGGATACAGACAGTATTGTTGAGAAAATATACTCGGATTTGAACGCAGATCGCAAAGCGATTGCGTTCATGAGCATATAAAGTAAATGTAATACAAACATGTTCAGACTGGCAGAATAATTGCAATCATGCTGCCTTTTTTGCTGCTTTCCAGTACTTTTACCTGTCCGTTATGCTGTCGGACAATTTCACTGACAAGTGCAAGCCCCAGGCCGGCACCTCCCATAGCGCGGCTTCTTGATTTATCTACACGGAAAAACGGGGTGAAGATTTTTTCTTGATATTCGGGAGGAATGCCGATCCCGGTGTCGGAGACTTCAAGAAAGACATAATTGACCGACGTGGATGTATCTGTTATTTCTTCGGAAAGATGGATATTTACGGTTACTTTTCCACCGGAGTGATTGTATTTGATCGCATTTTCCACAAGATTGTACACAGCGCGATACAGCAGCAGATAGCTTCCGGTAATAATGCAGTCCCCCTCCTGCTGGATCAGTTCAACATCCTTCTGTTCCGCTACAGAAGCCAGGTCGCAGAAAACCTCATCCGTCAGTGCTGCCAGAGAGATCCTTTCGGAACGTTCAACAGTCTGTACACCGGTCATATCCAGGAGGATTTCAGCCAGATGGGAAAGTCGCCCGGTCTGTTCCTGGAGCATGGCAAAAATCTCCTGATAATCTTTTAAAGCAGGTGCTTCCCTGCGGGCAAAGACCTCCAGATTTGTCTGGATAACGGCAAGAGGAGTCCTCAGCTCATGGGCTGCATTGGCAGAAAACTGCTTCTGGGCAGTAAAGGCCTCATCCAGGCGTGCGAGCATTTTGTTAAATGAAATTGTCAGGCGGGAAATTTCGTCATTGGTAGCAGGAACTTCAAGAGCCTCTGAAAGGTTCTGGACCTCTATTTGGTTTACCTCCTGGCTGAGTCTGCGAAGCGGAAGTAATGCCTGACGGCTGATAAAATAAGTGCAGATGCTGCTGAGAAGGATGATGATCCCTGTTACCATGAGTCCTTTGGTGAGAAACAGTTTTTTTGTTAGCTGCAGCTGATCGGAAAGCTCCGGAAATAAGACGGAGGGATCCATATTAAAGGTGATGGGAGCAGAGTCTGTGTTATCGATCCGTATCATGTAATCTCCCAGATTCTCCATTCCGGCAACTGCAGACTGACTGATAAAAAAATACATCAGAATGCAGGTGACTGTCATAAGCAGTGCGGTGATCAGTGTCAGACGCCATTGAAGAGATAGCTTTCCGGTTATTTTTTTCATTGTATATCCTCCGTTAAAATGTAACCCTGGCCGATCTTATTCTGTATTGGATCAAAGCCGAGAGCCGTGCGCAGCTTTTTTCGAAGAGAAGAAATGTGGACACGAATGGAATTGCTGAAACTGTTGACGCTTCCGTCCCAGATATGCTCGATCATTTCTTCCGGGCTTATGATACGGTTCTGATGAAGAAGGAAATATTCCAGAAGAGAACTTTCCTTTCGGGTCAGAGAAAGAGGAAGTCCATCGATACTGGCCTTTCTTGTACGGGTATCAAAGCTGATACGTCCGCATTGCAGACATACATCCTGCTGGATGAATTTTCTTCGTGTCAGACTTCGGATCCGTGCCTCCAGCTCTTCAAAATGAAAAGGCTTTGTGAGATAGTCATTGGCACCGAGATCAAGCCCTTCAACCTTGTCCTGGATCTGTCCTCTGGCAGAGAGGATCAAAACGGGAGTGGAAGTATCGGATTCCCGAAACTGGCGCAGGATTTCCAGACCATCAACGCCTGGAAGGTTCAGATCAAGAAGGATGAGATCATAATTTTCCACCAGACATAATTCCAGTCCTTCATCCCCGTCAAAACATGTGTCCGCTTCATAGCCATCCATGCGAAGTCCCTCCGCAATAGACTGGCAAAGCTGCTTTTCATCTTCGATTATCAATATATGCATAGTAAATTCTCCTAAAAAACAGTTGATTTTGCTTTGTTATCTATCATATCATGTATAGCATAAAATTCCTGTAAATTTTTTCACTTCTTAACAGAGATTTTATACAGGGGATGATATAGTAAGGCTACAGAGAGCAAAATTAACATATAAAATATACGCCGGTTCCGGATATGGGCCGGTGATATCAGAAGGGAGAATATAAACAATGAAATTAAGAACACAGAAAATAACAGCACTTATGGCAGCAGCGGTATTAGGAATATCTGCATTTGGAAGCGTGCCGGTAACAGCGGCGGAAAGCACGGAAACAGCAGATCCCGGAGCGGCAATGATGGTGGATGGAGAGGCAGTTTCATCAGATCTGGTAGCAGGTACATTTAAGCCTTCCGACGTAACCTGCAAGGCACAGGATTCTTATGAATATCCGTTTCTGGGACTGAAGCTTTCACTTTCGAAGGAGCTGTTAAAGCAGATCAAGGACCAGAGCATTGCAATGCTTACCACGGAAGATTTTGAGAATCAGACCAATGCAGTGACATATGCCTACGTAAGCTGGAGCAAAATGACAGAGGAACAGAAAAATGCCGAAATACAGAAGATGGGAACAGGATATGACGACTGGGTGGCAGGTCTGGACAGAATTGGTACAATTGGCGTTTATGACGAAGCTTCACAGAAAAAGCTGGATGAGATCACAGGCTGTACAGAGCATAAAGAGCTTGGAAACAGCAGTGACGGGAAATACAAATATTATCTGAGCACCAACAAAGATGCAGATGAAAAGCTGACAAAGGAGCTGGAAAAGATCAAAACCGACATTACGGAAATGACACCGTATCAGAATATTTCCGTGTTTGACCAGCCACAGGATACCAGCGTCAACCCGGAGGATGTAAAATCTGTAGGAAAATTTGAAACAACAGGAATAGATGGAAAAACATATACAGAAAAAGTATTCAGTGACTATGACCTGACGCTGGTAAATGTTTTTACAACCTGGTGTTCACCATGTGTAAAAGAGATTCCGGAACTTCAGGAGCTTTATAAAGAAATGAAAGAGAAAGGCGTCGGAGTAGCAGGCGTGGTGCTTGATACTACAGATGAAAAGGGAAATCAGGACGAGGAGGCAGTAAAAAAAGCAGGCATTCTTCAGGAAAAAACAAAAGCAGAGTATCCGTTCCTGATACCGGATACTACTATGATGAATGGCCGTCTGCAGGGGATTTCCGCATTTCCTGAAACATTTTTTGTTGACAAAGATGGAAACATTGTAGGCGATACCTATACAGGAAGCCATACACTGGACGAATGGAAGGAAATCGTGGAAAAAGAGCTTAAAAACGTTTCAAAGTAAAAGATGATCATTACGGAGAGTGAAAAAATGATTCGGAAAATAACAGCATCCAGGTGGATCGGACCTGCTCTGGCGGTTTTGGGGATTTTACTGATGATACTGGGAATCTGCAGGGGCGAGGTGTCTGTAGTTTTTACAAAAGCGATCAACATCTGTATGGAGTGTATTGGCATTGGATAATAAGAAGATGAAAATAAATGAATGGCCGCGGCATGGGATCCAGGCATTGTGGGCGGCCCTTACAAACAGTCACATATCAGGGTTTGTGACTGGAAAGATCTATACCGGAAAACTGAAAAATGTCTGTGTTCCGGGGCTGAACTGTTATTCCTGCCCCGGGGCAAGAGGGGCCTGCCCTATTGGTTCCCTTCAGGCTGTGATCGGAAGCTGGAACTTCAAGATGGCATATTATGTAGCTGGATTTCTGATCTTTGTAGGAGCGTTGCTTGGAAGACTGGTGTGCGGATTTCTCTGCCCCTTTGGACTGATCCAGGATCTGTTGAACAAGATTCCTTTTCCAAAGAAGATCCGGACATTTCGGGGAGATAAGCTTCTGCGAAAACTGAAATATGTGATCTTTCTTGTATTTGTGATCATACTTCCCATGTTTGTAGTAGATATCATGGGCCAGGGAGCACCATATTTCTGCAAGCTGATCTGCCCGGCAGGAACACTGGAAGGAGGTATCCCTCTGGTGCTGCTGAACAAATCCATGCGAAGTGCAGTAGGCTGGCTGTACATGTGGAAAAATACAATCCTGGTGATCACCATTATCTTATCAATTATGATATACCGGCCATTCTGTAAGTATATCTGTCCGCTGGGAGCTTTTTATTCGGTATTTAATAAAGTTTCCGTTTTTCGTTACAGAGTAGATAAAGAAAAATGTGTTCACTGCGGAAAATGCAGGAATATCTGCCAGATGGAGGTCGATCCGACGGAAAATCCAAACAGTACAGAATGTATCCGATGTGGAAGATGTAAAAAGATATGTCCGACACAGGCGATCCGGTGTGGGTTTGCAGGCAAACCCTGATACAGAAAAATACGAAAACGGTACAGCTTATAAAATATAAGGTGTACCGTTTTTTGCAGAAAACTACTTTTCCATATTATCTATCAGTAACATATTCAGCTGTTCCCAGCGCTTCAGATCTTTTTTTGTAAAAAGCAGCTGGTGGCGGAACGCTTCGGTAAGCTCCTGTGGTTTTAAAGTGATCACACATTTGAATGCGCAGGGCATCAGATCCGCACTGGAAATCCCACACAAAAGTCCTGTTGTAAAATCTCGAAGCTCCAGAGGATTAAAAATGTACAGGAGATCTTCTTCCAGTGGGTTATACTGATTTACAAAGGAAAAACGGATCAGCATATCACTGTAAAGAACTTTTCCGGTGTAAAAAATCTCACTGCTTCTTCCGTTGGCAGAAACAGAACAGATCGTTAAGGTTGCTTCGTATTTTCCGGATTCGCCTTTTTTTTCATAAATATCGATGACGCCATCCTTCGTACGCTGATAGCGTCCATCGTAAAAGTAAAAATATAGCCGCTGTGCCTGAAAAAATGGGCTTTTTTGTCCTTTTCCCGGTGCATTGGACGGTTTACTGGCTGTTTCAGGAAGACCAGTGGTAAGCTGGGACATAGATACCTGGAGAATCTGGCTGATCTCATATAAAGTTTCGATATCAACGGAGATATCTCCATTTTCATATTTGCATACGGTAGCTCGACTTTTATGGATGGCATCTGCCAAATCCTGCAGAGTCATCTTTCCGGCTCTTCGGTATTTTCTTATTTGTTCACCTACATAACAGGTAAAATTACTCATTTTGTTTCCTCATACTATCTATTTTTCTTATTAATTTTTATTGTATACGATTATATCGGAAAAACCGGTATTTTGTAAAGTAGTAAGAAACTTTTTTGAAATAAAATTTCGTAAAAAGAAACTTCTGCCATTTGCACTTATCTTTATTTAAGGTAAGATATGGCTGTTAGGCTGAAGGTTTCAGCCTATATCAAATATATACTTGAAGAGGGGAAATTGAAATGAAAGAAAAAGGAAGTAGCTTTTCCGGCTCAATAGGCTTTGTCCTGGCGGCAGCCGGAAGTGCAGTAGGAGTTGGAAATATCTGGAGATTTCCATATCTCTGTGCCAAAGATGGCGGAGGACTTTTCCTGCTGGTTTATCTGGTACTGGTACTGACTTTTGGATTTGTACTGTTGACAACGGATGTAGCACTTGGGAGAAAGACAAAGAAAAATGCATTGAGGGCTTTTGAATCTCTTGATCCAAAGTGGAAATTTTTAGGACATTTAACGTTTATGGTTCCGGCATTGATCATGACCTATTATTCTGTTATCGGTGGATGGATTGTAAAATATTTTTTTACTTATATTATTTCTGAAGGGAAAGATGCGGCTTCAGATGTATACTTTACATCATTTATTACATCAGATATTGCACCTGTTGTATTTATGCTGATCTTTCTGGCATTGACTGCCTGGATCGTATTTCGTGGTGTGGAAAAGGGAATCGAAAAGTTTTCCAGGATCATTATGCCGGGGCTGATTCTTCTGATCGTGATCATTGCCATTTTTTCACTGACACTGTCCCATACTGATACGGATGGAACTGTCCGCACCGGTATGCAGGGGCTGGCTGTTTACCTCAAACCGGATTTTCATGGATTGACGGTAAAACGCTTTCTGGAGATCCTTCTGGATGCGATGAGCCAGTTATTCTTTTCCTTAAGTGTATCTATGGGAATCATGATCACATATGGTTCTTATGTGAAAAATGAAGTTAATTTAAATAAAGCAACAAATCAGATTGAGATCTTTGATACCGGCGTTGCGTTTCTTGCAGGAATGATGATCATACCGGCTGTTTTTGTATTTCTCGGAAAGGATGGAATGGCTTCCGGCCCAAGCCTGATATTTATCTCACTGCCAAAGGTTTTTGATGCCATGGGAGTATTTGGCCGTCCGGTGGCAATTGCATTTTTCCTGATGATGGGATTTGCGGCACTGACTTCCTGCGTGTCTGTCATGGAGACACTGGTTGCAAACTGCATGGAACTTTATCATAAACCACGTAAGAAAATGTGTGGTGCTGTCGGAATTTATTCTCTTGTTACAGCAGTACTGATCTGCCTTGGTTATAACAAACTGTATTTTGAACTTAAACTGCCAAATGGTTCCGTTGGACAGCTTCTGGATGTGATGGATTATATCAGCAACAGTTTTCTGATGCCGTTTATCTCACTTTTGACAAGCATTCTGATCGGCTGGGTGATCGGCCCTGACTGGATCATAGGAGAAGTGGAACGAAATGGGGAACACTTCAAACGGGCAGGGTTATATCGCTTTATGATCCGTTATGTAGTGCCGGTTGTAATGCTGATATTATTCCTGGTATCTACAGGATTTGCAGATTTGATTTCATAAGTGTGGTAATATGTTTATGGCGTCTGGACAGTCGCATTAACGGATGACCAGTACAAGATACGATTAAATAACAGAGGATTTGATGAAAAAAGATATGTACGAATGTTGGAGAGAAAACTAATACATAGAACGGAAATGATTCAGAAAATTAGACTTAGCTCACTTTAAAAGTGAAAAAATAATTTGATAATTTCTTGACAAGTACTAATAAATATGTTAGTATTCAATCATCAAATTAATAAAGTCTTCGGTGACTGACGGAGTTGTGGGATAACCACGAGGGAGCCGGAGATTCGATGAGTCGACCGTCTGGGCAGTATTTGAAAAACTTCAGATACTGCTCTTTTTTATGGGATAAAAGATGCAGACGGTTGCAGCGGAGAAAGGAGAACATTATGGGATTTAAAAGTGACATCGAGATTGCACAGGAGTGCACAATGGAGCCAATTACCAAGATTGCAGAGAAAGCAGGTATTGATGACAAATATCTGGAGCAGTATGGTAAATACAAAGCAAAGATCGACTATAATCTTCTGAAAGAAACAGACAAAAAAGACGGAAAGCTGATCCTGGTAACAGCCATCAACCCGACACCGGCAGGTGAGGGAAAAACTACGACAACGGTAGGTCTTGCAGATGGAATGCAGAGACTTGGAAAAAATGTTATGGTAGCTCTTCGTGAGCCATCCCTGGGACCGGTATTCGGTGTCAAAGGTGGTGCGGCAGGCGGCGGCTATGCACAGGTAGTTCCGATGGAGGATATCAACCTTCATTTTACCGGTGATTTCCATGCAATCGGTGCGGCAAACAACCTTCTTGCAGCAATGATCGACAACCATATCTTCCAGGGAAATGAGCTGAATATCGACCCGAGAAAGATCACCTGGAGACGCTGCGTGGATATGAACGACCGTCAGCTTCGTAATGTAGTAGACGGACTTGGCGGTAGAACAAACGGTATGCCGCGTGAGGACGGATATGACATTACCGTAGCATCTGAGATCATGGCAGTTCTCTGTCTGGCAAGTGATATCAAAGATCTGAAAGAGAGACTTTCCAGAATCATCATCGGATATACTTACGGTAAGGTTGCTGAGCAGAAACCGGTAACAGCAGGAGACCTCCACGCAGAGGGTGCTATGACAGCACTTCTGAAGGATGCCCTGAAACCAAACCTTGTTCAGACACTGGAGCATGTTCCGGCGATCGTTCACGGCGGACCATTCGCAAACATCGCTCACGGATGTAACTCCGTAACCGCTACAAAGATGGCTATGAAGCTTGCTGATTATGCGATCACAGAGGCTGGATTCGGTGCTGACCTTGGAGCAGAGAAATTCCTGGATATCAAGTGCCGTATGGCAGGTCTTACACCAAGTGCAGTTGTTATCGTAGCAACCGTACGTGCCCTGAAATACAACGGTGGCGTTGCAAAAGCGGATCTTAACAATGAGAACCTTGAGGCTCTTGAAAAGGGTATCCCGAACCTTCTGAAGCATGTAAGCAATATCAAAAATGTATACAAGCTCCCATGTGTGGTAGCTATTAACGCATTCCCGACCGATACCAAGGCAGAGCTTGATTTTGTGGAAGCAAAATGCAAGGAGCTTGGCGTAAACGTAGCACTTTCCGAGGTATGGGCAAAAGGTGGCGAAGGCGGAATCAAGCTTGCTGAGGAAGTGATCCGTCTTGTTGAAGAGCCGAATGATTTCACATATGCTTATGAACTGGAAGGCTCCATCGAGGACAAGCTGAACCAGATCGTACAGAAGGTTTACGGTGGAAAGAAAGTGGTTCTTACAGCAAATGCCCAGAAGCAGGCGAAACAGCTGGAGGCACTTGGATTTGGCAACTGCCCGATCTGTGTAGCTAAGACCCAGTACAGCTTAACAGACGACCAGACAAAGCTTGGTGCTCCGACAGATTTCGAGGTAACAGTAAGAAATCTTAAGATTTCCGCAGGGGCAGGATTTATTGTTGCACTGACAGGTGAGATTATGACTATGCCAGGACTTCCGAAAGTACCGGCAGCAACCAAGATCGACGTAGACGAGAGCGGTAAGATCACAGGACTGTTCTAATATAAAGATTTTTTGAGGGGAATTCAGATAGAAAGCGGTAGAGCCTGCAAAAATAGAGGTTCTGCCGCTTTTTCTTATATTGTTGTCTATTGCTCATGGCGGCGGTCCAGCCATTTACAGATGTAGTGGCCAACAATGTTCCCGGCCAGAAGGGTAAAGAACAAAGCAACATATTTCTGCATGGTGTTCACCTCTTTCATTCAGGATTGTATCTGCATTATATCATATTTCGAATGAAAATAATTGACTTTTTGCGGTGAATGGACTATGATGTGTGTAGCTAAAGAAAGTAATTATGCTTATCATGGGCAAAGCAAAACCCCCGGAAGTGGTCGAGACTTCCGGGGGTTTTTGTTTCGTTTATGTAAGGTGGTTTAATCCTTTCAGCTGGAGGTTCGGCAGCAACAGCATTATAGCATGTTCAGAACAAAAATGGTATAATATTATAAATTGTCAAGAATGTCAGCAATCTCCTGCTGCTTGTTGGGATAAAACTCACAATGTAGAGGAAAGTGCAGAGGGGACGCGCATGTGACATTTGCGTTAATTAAGAGGAATCCTATAGAAAAAATTGTAGAGATAAATGAATGTGGGGGGAAATATGGTATACACATGCAAATATAAATCGCTAATCGGAGATATTTTACTTGCCGCAGATGAAATCGGACTTACCGGTCTGTGGTTTGAAGGACAGAAATATTTTGCAAATACACTTCCCAAAGACCATATCCAACAGGAGACGGAAATTCTCACAGAAGCAAAAAAATGGCTGGATGTATATTTCTTCGGTGAAGAACCGAACTTTACTCCACTACTTCATCCGAACGGTTCAACATTCAGAAAGGCAGTGTGGCAGATTTTACTGGAGATTCCCTATGGACAGACGATTACATATGGAGAAATTGCGCGCAGAATTGCAGTGATGAAAAACACTTCCCATATGTCCGCCCAGGCAGTAGGCGGTGCGGTTGGACATAATGAAATTTCCATTATCATTCCCTGCCATCGAGTCATAGGAACAAATGGAAGCTTGACGGGCTATGCCGGAGGAATTGACAAAAAAATTTCACTTCTTAAGCTGGAACATACAGATATGAGCCGTTTGTTTATTCCAAAGAAAGGAACTGCACTGTAAAACTCAGGCTGAGAGGACGGTCTGGTGCAGGCGTCCACGAAAAGACAGATATTTTATTTATGAAAGCATGCTATGAAAATTGCCAGCAGGATTTCGGAGGAATAATTATGGGAAAAATACTGGATGAAGATTTAATCTACGAGATACTGTCCGTGGTGGAAGAGATACCTGAGGGAAAAGTGGCCTCCTACGGACAGATCGCACGGCTGATCGGGCGGGATAAAAATTCACGTCTTGTAGGAAAAGTCTTAGGTATGGCAGAATTTTACGGGAAGTATCCCTGCCACAGAGTTGTGAACCATGCAGGGCGTACTGCACCAGGCTGGAGAGAGCAGAAGATGCTTCTGGAAGACGAGGGTGTGGAGTTTAAGGCAAATGGATGTGTAGATATGAAGCAGTATCAGTGGGAGGAGTAGTGTTTTATGAATTGTAGAAATATGATGCAGATCCCGGAGCTTACAGAAGTTCTGAAGCTGAAAGCAGGGGAAAACGGTCTGGAGTAGTCTGTACGATGGGGCTATTTTGCAGACTGCCTGCAGTGCATCAAAAGTGAATACAGGATTGAATAACTATATCCATGGAGGAGAATTCGTAGTTCTGACAAATCCCAGTGTCACCAACGACAGCCGGAAACTCGTGCTGGAGGAAAAGGACAGAAACGCCGCAGAGCAGCTGTCTTCCTCTATTATGGATGCAGAACATTTAAGCTGAGAGCGTGTGATGGCACAGGCCAGATATCTGAACCTTGCACCGCTTACCATGACCGATGAGCAGATGGAGAAAGGACTTGAGATCTTTGAAGCTTCTCTGAAAGAGGCATTAGAAGCATAGATTAATAGAAAGTTACTCTGTAATAGAAAGCTACTCTGTAACAGAAAAATAAAACATGCTTGACAAACCATAAATTCCTCATATAATTATCAATGGTAATTAACTAAGATAATTATATGAGGAGTTTTTTTATGACAAATGAAAAGATCAAGCGGATGTTTGATGCGTTTTATCAGGCAAAGCGGATCCGGGATATGCTTCCGCCACTGCCCCAGGGGGTGATGCCATCCTACATACAGTATCTGGATGTGATCCATTCTCTGCAGAGAGAAAAAAAGGATATCCGGCTCTCTGATATCAGTGATGCCATGAACCTTCCGCGTCCGGGTGTTACCAGAACAGTGAAAGAAATGGAGGCAAAGGGATATCTTCAGAAGCTCATGTCTCCGGATGACGGGCGCGTTACTTACATTTCCATAACAGAAAAAGGAGAGAGGCTTTCCAGGAAGTATGATCAGGATTATTTCAGCAGTCTGGCGCCCTATCTTTCAGAGATTTCCGAAGAAGAAGCAGACAATATGATCCGGACCATCGGGAAATTTTATCAGATCATGTGTGACAGGAGGGAACATTATGACAAATGATAAGGCAGATTTTACCCAGGGAAATATCCTGAAGAAGCTGGTTGCATTTATGATGCCGGTACTCGGTGCGCTGATCCTGCAGGCTGCCTATGGTGCGGTCGATCTTCTTGTAGTTGGAAGATTCGGTTCCACATCCGGACTGTCAGCGGTTTCCACCGGAAGTCAGGTACTGAATCTGGTTACCTTTGTAGTGATCCAGTTTGCTATGGGTATCACAGTTCTGATCGCACGTTATCTTGGAGAAAAAAGACCGGAGCAGATCGGCTCCGTTATCGGTGGGGCTGCGATCGTCTTTACCATGATCTCTATCGTGCTGTTTATTGTTATGGTAGGCTTTGCACATCCGATCTCCATGCTGATGCAGGCACCGGAAGAAGCGGTAGCGCTGACTGCATCTTATGTACGGATCTGTGGCAGCGGAATTTTCTTTATTGTCGCGTATAACCTACTGTCTGCTATTTTCCGTGGCCTTGGTGACAGTAAATCTCCGCTGCTGTTTGTGCTGGTGGCATGTATTGTAAATGTGATCGGAGACCTGGTACTGGTAGCCGGCTTACATATGGATGCAGCAGGAGCAGCTATTGCTACGGTTTCTGCTCAGGCCTTAAGTGTTGTATTTGCAGTAGTTCTGCTGATAAAGAAGAAGCTTCCGTTTACCATTACAAAAAAAGATTTCCGGCTGAATCCTCAGTGCAGACGTTTTCTTAAGATCGGACTGCCGCTGGCACTTCAGGAATTCCTGACACAGATTTCATTTCTGGCCTTGTGCGCATTTGTCAATCGCCTGGGTCTGGAAGCATCCTCCGGTTACGGAGTTGCATGTAAGATCGTAAACTTTGCCATGCTGGTTCCAAGCTCCCTGATGCAGTCCATGGCCTCCTTTGTTTCACAGAACGTAGGAGCAGGAAAGCCGAAACGTGCGAGAAAATCCATGCTTACGGGAATTGGAGTTGGCCTGTCTGTGGGATGCCTGGTATTTATCCTGATCCTGCTGAAGGGTGATGTATTGGCAGGATTCTTTTCAACAGATGCCGGCGTTATCCAAAAGGGTTTTGATTATCTGAAGGGCTTTGCACCGGAGACACTGGTAACGGCTGTTCTGTTCAGTATGATAGGCTATTTCAACGGAAACAACCAGACCATATGGGTTATGGTCCAGGGCCTGATCCAGACGCTTCTGGTACGACTTCCAATGGCGTACTTTATGAGTATCCAGCCGGATGCCAGCCTGACCAAGATCGGTCTTGCAGCACCGGTATCTACCACAGTGGGAATTATTCTGAACATCGGATTCTTTTTGTACTTCACCCGTGTGAAAAAAGAAATTGTTTCGGAAGAATGACCGGATAAAGGGATGTAAATGAGAGGGGTGATATGATATAATCAGAATCACCCCGGCAGAGGTGATGGTACTGACCCCTGAAATAGCTGCCGGAATCTTGACAGCTGTAAAGGAGGAGTACAGGATGATTTGCGGGATGACGTATTTTCAGATATGTCTGTATTTTTTGTTTTATTCTTTTGGAGGATGGGTCGTTGAAGTTATCTTCCATGCAGTAACCTTAGGAAAGGTTATAAACCGGGGATTTCTCAACGGTCCGGTATGCCCGGTGTACGGATTTGGGGTACTTTCCGTGTTTGCGTTGCTTAATACGCTTCAGAGCGGTGGACATCAGATGAGTGAGGGAATGATCTTTTTGTTTGGGATCGTTCTTGCAACTGTGGTAGAGCTGGTTGCCGGCTGGCTTCTGGATGTATGCTTCCATGCAAGATGGTGGGATTATTCTAATAAGCCGCTGAATTTTCACGGCTATATCTGTCTTGAGTTTTCCCTGATATGGGGACTTGCCATTGTGATGGTTGTAAAGGTTTTTCAGAAGTATGTGGAGCGTCAGGCTTCTCATACACCTTCCACACTGGAATGGGTTGTTATGGCAATTCTGTATGCGGTGTATCTGGCTGATCTTATTGTAACAGTGGCGGTGATCCGCGGACTGAATAAGAAGCTTACCCGACTGGATAAGGTACGTGCGGATTTGCGGATCGTGAGTGATAAGCTCAGTGATACTCTGGCAACAACTACCATTGATACAGCACAGAAGGTGGGAGAGGGAAAGGTTCAGGTTGCTCTTGCTAAGGCAGAGCTCAGAGATGCGACTGTGGCTCAGAGAGAAAAATCTGCCGAAATGCTTCGGATGAAGAAAGCGGAGCTTCAGGCACAGTTTGATGAGCTGTCAAGCTCTATCACAAACCATACGGTATTCGGCCAGGGAAGAATCATTAAGGCTTTCCCGGAGATGAAGCACAGAGATTATTTTGAACTGATCCAGGAACTGAAGAAAAAACTCAGATAAGAAAAATGAAACGCGATAAAGAGGCAGCAGGAAATGTTGGAAATTTCCTGCTGCCTCTTTTGGCGTATCAGAGCTTCAGCTTATCGGATCCGTTTCTTTATCATTGGTCCGATGATCATGGCGATGATCATTTTTATGAGATCTGCCGGGATAAACGGAATTACACAGATTCCAAGAGCTGCTTTGAAAGTGGAATCTGCAACGATGCAGAACCATACAGTTCCGAAAAGATAGCATACAATTGTTCCTGCGATCATACCAACGAGCTGGATCAGAGGCTTATGGCAGTTGTCAATTACCAGTCCGGCAATAACAGCCATAACGATAAAGCCGATGATGTATCCGCCTGTAGGACCGGCCAGCTTTGCAGGGCCGCCGGTAAATCCGGAAAATACCGGAAGACCTACAAGTCCAAGCAGAAGATAGATCAGATAGCTGATGGTTCCTTTTTTCCATCCGAGAAGATACAGGGACAGATAAATGGCAAGATTGGTAAATGAGATCGGAACCGGACCGATCGGAATGGACAGCGGCGCAAGAATACAAGTGACAGCTGCCATAAGAGCGGTCATGGTGATCTCGTAGGTTTTTGTACGTGGTGCAGAGACAGTATTTGTCTGGTTCATATTGAAAGAGCCTCCTTTGAAAAAGGTAATATATTTACTGGTTCGGGTAAGTAATGAAATGCTGTAAGTGTGTATGATAGGTCATATGTCCATAAGGATGCTTACGCAGATTCAATCTCATAGGTGAATCCTGCATCCGTAATGGTTTTGAGAGTGTCTTCGATTCCCTGGCCACCTTCTGTAAGATAACCGGAAGCAAAAATAGAGTCTACAACACTGAGCAGTTTTTTTTCTTCGCCTTTAAAATAAACTTCTCTTCCGGCAGCACATCGGATATCTGCTTTAGGCACAAGAAGTCTTGCCAGGCAGAGGACCTTCATACAGTATTCTGTTGTCAGCTGGGAAATATCTGCATTTCCGAGAGGAGTTCCCTTGATCGGAAGAAGAAAGTTGATCGGCAGTGCTTCCGGCTGGATCTCACGTAATTCCAGAAGCATGTCAACAACGTCTTCCTTACTTTCACCCATGCCAATGATACCGCCGCTGCAGATCTCGAAACCAAGTCCCTGAAGCATATGGATATTCCGGACACGCTGGTCAAAGGTATGTGTACTGCAGATATTATGATAAAAGGAACGGCTGCTGTTCAGGTTATGGTTGATCCGGTCAAGACCAGCCTCTTTGAGCATTTTTGCCTGGTGCTCTGTGAGAAAGCCTATGGAGCAGCAGAGATGAGTTCCGTGTTCTTTCATTTTGCGGATCCTGCGGGCCAGCTCCTCGATCTCTTTATCTGTAAATTTCATACCACTCAGTCCGATACAATGTCTGGATAAATGATAATCATTTACGAAATCATTGTCCTGATATAATTTGTCTTCATCTACCCATTTGTATTTATCAATATCGGCAGTGGAACGACATGACTGGGCACAGTAGGCACAATCCTGGGAACAGTTACCACTGCGGGCATTGGTAAGGATGTGGATGCTTACCCGGTTTCCCTTATATTTGTAACGTAAACTGCTGGCACGGTCAATCAGTGCCTCAAGTTCTTCGTCCGGAGTATCTAAAATTGCAATGGCTTCATCTCTGGAAAGCGATGGAGCTTCTTTTTCGCATGATGCAGTGTTCATGTCAATACCTTCCTTTTGAGTTTTTTTGTACGGGTATCACTTTATCACAGAGAAATATCGAATGTCAACTATAAATATAAAATGAGTTTACAATTAAAAAACTGTAGTATTAAGGTAATGCTTAGGATCATCAAAGCAGGTAATTTCCTTGATTCGGTTAAAATAATTCTCAATTCAATTCAATATCATATCTTTATAAAATCTTAATACGGAAGCAGAGACTTTTATACTATCTTTGAAAGTAGTTATATATAATAAAATGCATTACGAGGATAGCACTGTTAAAAGTATTGATAAGGAGTTCTGATCATTTATGCCGGAAAAATCATATAAGAAAAAACATATGACATCTTTTCAGCTGATTATCATGGGGTTTGCAGGAGTGATCCTTTTGGGAACCGTTCTGCTGATGCTTCCATTTTCTTCTGCGGAGAAAGTGATCACACCATTTCATGAGGCACTTTTTACAGCCACTTCGGCGGTATGTGTTACAGGTCTTGTGGTAAAGGACACTGGAAGCTACTGGTCCCTGGCAGGCCAGACGATCATTCTTGCACTCATACAAACAGGTGGGCTTGGAGTAGTGACTGTGGCTGCGTCTGTTTCCATTCTTTCCGGAAAGAAAATATCCCTCATGCAAAGAAGCACCATGCAGGATGCAATTTCAGCTCCAAAAGTCGGAGGAATCGTCAGACTAACAAGGTTTATTTTGAGGGGAACATTTTTGATCGAAGCTGCAGGGACGGTGTTGCTGCTGCCGGTTTTTATGGGAGATTATGGAAAAAAGGGAATCTGGATGTCAGTTTTTCATTCAATCTCTGCTTTTTGTAATGCCGGCTTTGATATTCTGGGGACAGATTCCAGTATGTTTCCATCGCTGACTGGGTATTCAGGAAATATACTTATAAATCTGGTAATTATGCTGTTGATCATTACAGGAGGAATCGGTTTTCTCACATGGGATGATATTTATACAAATAAACTGAACTTTAAACGCTACCGCATGCAAAGCAAGATCATTCTCATGACTACCGCATGTCTGATCTTATTTCCGGCAGTCTTTTTCTATATCTGTGATCTGACAAAATTACCCATGGGAAAACGCCTGTTAGCAGCAACGTTTCAATCGGTAACGACAAGAACTGCCGGATTTAATACTATAAACATTTCAGAGATGAGTGAGGCATCAAAAGCAGTTATGATATTGTTAATGCTGATTGGTGGTTCACCGGGATCTACAGCAGGTGGAATGAAAACAACAACTTTTTCAGTACTTATTTTAAATGCAATTGCGACATTTCGAAGTCAGGAAAATGCAGGAGCTTTTGGGCGAAGACTTGAATATCATGTGATAAAAAATGCAGCGACAATAGCCATGTTATATTTTGCCTTGTTCTTTGGCGGCGGAATAGCGATCAGTGTGTACGAAGGCCTTCCGCTTTTAGATTGTCTGTACGAAGCTGCTTCAGCTGTTGGTACGGTAGGTCTGACTCTGGGAATCACACCGGAACTTCATGTTTTTTCACAAGTCGTGCTGATAATACTGATGTATCTGGGACGTGTAGGTGGTCTGACCCTGATCTATGCGGTATTTTCCGGAAGAAATAAGGGAAATGCAAAGCTCCCTCTGGAAAAAATCACAGTTGGATAAGAAGGAGAAAAATAATATTATGAAAAATGTATTGCTTATTGGACTTGGAAGGTTTGGAAGACATATTGCCATGCAGCTCAATCAGCTGGGACATGAAGTTATGGCAGTTGACTGGAAGGAAGAAAGAGTGGACAAAGTACTGTCATTTGTGACGAATGCTCAGATTGGTGACAGCACCAATGCTGAATTTTTACAGTCCCTTGGAATTGGAAACTATGACATTTGTTTTGTGACCATTGGAGAGAGCTTTCAAAATTCTCTTGAAACAACATCCCTTCTAAAAGAACTGGGTGCAAAATTGGTGATATCCAGAGCTGAACGTGATGTTCAGGAAAAATTTCTTTTACGCAATGGTGCCGATAAGGTAGTTTATCCGGAAAAGCAGGTGGCAAAATGGGCCTCCTTCCGTTATACAGATGATCATATACTGGATTATATGGAGGTGGACGCTTCCCATGCAATTTTTGAAGTGGAAGTGCCGGAAGAATGGGTTGGAAAAACAGTGGGTGGACTTGACATCAGAAAACGCTACAATATTAATATTCTGGCAGTAAAAAATGAAGAGGAATTCAGTATTGCAATTTCACCGGAAACATATTTTGCAGAAAATGATAAATTACTGGTATTAGGAGAATACAGAGCTCTTCAGAAGTGCTTCCGCATATAGCTCATTGCCATGAAGAAAAAATTTTGACCACAGAACAGCTGCGTGATATAATTCCAGAAAACAGCAGTAGAAGGAGAATGACAGAATGAGCTTGAAAATGAAGGATACAGTAAAAAACAGAACCTATCCGAAACGGCCATTTGCATGGTATGTGGAAAAACCGTCTGCAAAAGATTACTTGCTGACGGTTTTTATATTTGCAGTATGCACTTTGATCGGCCTGCTGTTTCAGAAACTGGATCTTACAGATACAAATATTGTAACGATATACATTTTGGGCGTATTGATCACTTCGATCGTGACAGATGGTTATCTTTGCAGTGTAGCCGGCTCCTTTTTAAGTGTATTCTTATTTTGCTTTTTCCTGATGGAGCCAAGGATGTCTTTTGAGACATACGCGGTGGGATATCCGGTGACATTTTTCATAATGCTTATTTCGTCTGTACTTACAGGAACCCTTGCGGCAAAGCTGAAAATGCATGCAAAGCTGTCTTCACAGATTGCCTTTCGCACACAGGTTCTGTTTGATACGGATCGTCTGCTGCAAAAGGCAAAAAGTGAGACAGAAATCCTCGGAGTTACCTGTACACAGCTGATACGCCTGTTAAACCGCAGCATCACGGCATATGTTGTGGAAAATGGAACTTTATCAGAAGGAAAGCTTTTTTCCGGGGAAAAAGAGAGCACAGAGGATTTTCTGACACAGGAAGAACAACAGGCGGCCAGATGGACTTATGAAAACAGACAGCGTGCCGGCGCATCCACACAGTATTTCTCACAGGCAAAATGCTTATATCTGGCAATTCGAAGCGGGAATAATGTTTATGGCGTAATCGGGATCCCTCTGCAGAAAGAAACACTGGACTCTTATGAATACAGCATCCTGCTGTCTGTAATAAATGAATGTGCACTTGCAATGGAGAATGTACAAAATGCCATAGAAAAAGAAAAAAATGCGGTTTTAGCAAAAAATGAGCAGCTGCGTGGCGATCTTCTTCGGGCGATCTCCCATGACCTGCGTACTCCGCTTTGTTCTATTTCCGGAAATGCAGATATGCTTCTCAGTAACAGTGACCGTCTGGATGAAGCTACAAGGTATCAGATCTACACGGACATTCATGAGGATTCAGAGTGGCTGATCGGAGTTGTGGAAAATCTGCTTTCCATTACCAGGCTCAATGATGGAAGATTGAAGTTTAAATTTACGGATCAGCTTTTGGATGAGGTAATAGCAGAGTCACTCCGACATATCGGCCGGAAGCATGATGCGTATAAGATCGTGGCGGACTGTGAAGAACTTGTTCTTACACGTATGGACGTGCATCTTATTATACAGGTTCTGGTAAATTTGATCGATAATGCGATAAAATATACGCCGTCAGGCTCTGTCATCAGCATTCGGGGGTTCAAAAAAGCCGGGAAAGCACAGGTAAGCGTGGAAGATAACGGCCCCGGGATCCCGGATGAAATGAAGCCACATATTTTTGAGATGTTTTATACAGGGAAAACAACCGTTGCAGACAGCCAACGGAGTCTGGGGCTTGGCCTGGCACTTTGCCGCTCTATCATAGAAGCTCACGATGGAACACTGGTTCTTTCAGATCATGCTCCGCATGGATGTAATTTTACTTTTACTTTACCATTAAGCGAGGTGACATTAAATGAATAAGACATTAATTCTGGTGGTTGAGGATGACAGACCCATACGGAACCTGATCGTTACCACATTAAAAACACATGACTATAAATATCTGGCTGCAGAAAATGGAGCTTCAGCCATTTTGGAGGCTTCATCACACAATCCGGATATCGTTCTTCTGGATCTGGGCCTTCCTGATATGGAAGGAGTAGAGGTAATAAAGAAAATCCGTACCTGGTCGAATATGCCTATCATCGTGATCAGTGCCAGAAGTGAAGATATGGACAAAATAGAGGCACTGGATGCGGGTGCAGATGATTATATCACAAAACCATTTTCAGTAGAAGAATTACTTGCGCGTATCCGTGTCAGCCAAAGACGGCTTGCCATAACGCAGTCAGGAAAACAGCCGGAAACATCTGTTTTTGAAAATGGTGGATTAAAGATAGATTACACGGCTGGCTGCACATTCCTGAAGGACAGAGAACTGCATCTGACGCCCATTGAGTATAAGTTGCTCTGCCTTTTATCCCGTAATGTTGGAAAAGTATTGACACATACATATATTACTCAGCAGATCTGGGGACGCTGCGCGGAAAACGATGTTGCTTCTCTCAGGGTTTTTATGGCAACACTGCGGAAAAAACTGGAGCCTGAAAAAAACGGTGTACAATATATCCAGACGCACATAGGAATTGGATATCGCATGCTCAGAATCGAGAAACCTGAGCAGGAAACCAAAAAAGATAGCATTAATCCTCAAACGATAATATAATCATCTCATATGATGACAGTTTCTATAGTAAAAAGCATAGAAAAGGACGGAAACAGACGATGAAGATCATGGGGATTGATATCGGCACAACAACAGTCAGTGTCGTAATGACAGACACAGAAACGGGAAAGCTGCTTGCAAAGGAAACAGTGGAGCATAATTCTTTTCTGCGGAGCAGTAAGCCGGAACAGAAGCTGCAGGATCCGGAACGGATCTATGAGATCGTCCGGGAGTTTCTTATAAAGCAGCAGAAGGAGAATGGTTTGCCAGATGGAATAGGGTTTACAGGGCAGATGCATGGAATGCTGTATGTGGATGCTTCCGGCAAGGCAGTGAGTCCTCTCTATACCTGGCAGGATGGAAGCGGAGAGATTCCGCTGGAAAACGGAAAAACCTGTGCAGAGCTTTTGCAGGGAGTAGGTGCGGCGGCGTCCGGATATGGTTTAGTGACACATTTTTATCTTCAGAAGAAAGATCAGATCCCGAAGGATGCTGTAAGGATGACGACGATCAGTGATTATATTGCCATGCGGCTGTGTGAAAATACTGTCCCTGTTATCGGACTTGACATGGCGGCAAGCTGGGGCTGCTTTGACCTGCGAAAACAGGAGTTTCTGTATGAAGCCCTGGAGCAGGCCGGCGTAGATACTTCTTATCTGCCGGAAGTAAGAAAGGGACATTTTTTAGTCGGAGAAACAAGAGCCGGTGTGCCGGTAATGGGATCGATCGGTGACAATCAGGCGAGTCTGTTTGGTTCCGTCCGGAATCTTAAAGATACCGTGCTCCTGAATGTAGGAACCGGCAGCCAGGTTTCCTTAGTGACAGAGAAGTTTATAGAATGCAGCGGCAGTGTGGAGCTTCGCCCCTGTACCGAAAACAGCTATATCCTCGTGGGAGCTTCCCTGTGTGGTGGTCGTGCGTATGCGATGCTGGAACAGTTTTACAGAGAAGCTGCAGAAACTGAAGAAAGACTGTATTCCCGGATGCAGGAGCAGGCAGAAAAATTTATTGAAAAATACGGAAAAGAAGCTGCATGGAAAGTAGATACAGCTTTTTCAGGGACAAGAAGTAATCCGTCTCACAGGGGCATGATCGCAGGGATCGGTGTAGAGAATTTTCATCCTGGTGCACTGACGGTCGGTGTGATCTGTGGGATCCTTAACGAACTGCATGAGCAGTATGAGCAGATGTGTCAGCTCACCGGAAAAAAGGCCACACGCCTGACTGGCTCCGGAAACGGAATTCGCCGAAACCCGCTGATGAGAAGACTGGCAGAAGAAATGTTCAAAATGCCGATGGAGATTCCTGAATATGAAGAAGAGGCTGCATATGGAGCTGCACTTACTGCGGGAAAGTTGGTTGCGGCAATGTAAGAAAAATTTTGTTTGACTTTTTGAAAAAGAGGCAATATAATTACAAGAAACGAGTAGCAAGTAAGCGTAAATCCAGTTTACCGGCTACTCGTTTTCATTTTGTAAAAATGAATATCGCCATGAAAAAGTGTGTAGCGTGTCAGCGTAAGTCCAGCTTATATGACAAGGTGCGCACTTTTTTTGTGCTAAAAAGAAAGGAGTTAAAACAAAATGGCGGAAAGCAACAAGATGAAGGAGATGCCGGTAAATAAGCTGATGGTCCAAATGGGAATCCCGATGATCCTATCTATGGCATTGCAGGCAGTCTATAACATTGTAGACAGTGCATTTGTGGGAAATATGAAAGCAGGCAGTGAGACAGCACTAAATGCTTTGACACTGGTATTTCCGGTGCAGATGCTTATGGTGGCAGTGGGGATCGGAACCGGTGTAGGAACCAATGCACTTCTTGCAAGGACACTTGGACAGGGAGACAGTAAAAAAGCTGCAAAGGTAGCAGGAAACAGTCTGTTTCTGGGAGTGATCATTTATGTGGTTTGCTTATTGTTTGGTATCTTTGGGGTGAAAGCATATATTTCATCGCAGACAGTAGATACAGAAGTACTTGAGATGGGAATCAGCTATCTGAGGATATGCTGCGTGATTTCTTTTGGTATTATTTTCTTTTCTCTATTTGAAAAGTTACTTCAGGCAACAGGCCGTTCTCTTTATTCCACGATTGGTCAGGTGGTTGGAGCGGTTGTAAATATCATCCTTGATCCGATCATGATCTACGGTATTGGACCTTGTCCGGAAATGGGAGTGAAAGGCGCAGCCTACGCAACTGTAATTGGACAGGTAGCGTCAGCAGTATTACTGTTCATTTTTCATATCAAATTAAATAAGGAATTCGAGCATGGGGCGAAATATATGAAGCCAGATGGCGAAATTATCAAGGAGATCTATGCAATCGGACTTCCGGCAATCATTGCTCAGGCGCTGATGTCCATTATGGTTTATGTAATGAACCTGATCCTGAAGTTCGATCCGTCAGCACAGACGGCCTATGGTCTGTTCTATAAGGTACAGCAGTTTGTTTTGTTTCTTGCTTTTGGTCTGCGAGATGCAATCACCCCAATCATTGCATTTGCTTATGGAATGAGAAGTAAGAAGAGAATTCAGGATGGAATCAAATATGGTCTGATCTATACAATTGTGTTAATGATTCTGGGAATTGCAATCACAGAGATTTTCCCTGGGGCATTTGCAACGCTGTTTAATGCGGGACAGTCGAGAGAATATTTTATCGGAGCAATGAGAGTGATTTCTATAAGTTTCCTGTTCGCAGGAATCAATGTTGCTTATCAGGGCATTTATCAGGCACTGGATGGTGGTGTGGAATCGCTGGTTATTTCGCTTTTGAGACAGCTTATTATTATCCTGCCGCTGGCTGGAATCTTTTCTATGCTTGTCAGAAATGTACAGATGGGAGTTTCACTGATCTGGTGGGCATTTCCGATCACGGAAATAGTTTCCTGTTTTGTAGGATATGTGTTTTTAAAGAGAATCAGAAAAAATAAAGTAGATGTTTTGAATTAAGGAGGAATTGGAAATGGCAAAAAGAATCATTACGATCAGTAGAGAATTTGGAAGCGGCGGACGCTTTATCGGAGAAGAATTAGCGAAAAAATTGGGACTCGCTTATTATGATAAAAACATTATCAATGAGATCGCAGAAAAGTCTGGTTTATCTCCGGAATATATTCAGGAAAGTGCGGAACTGTCTCCGAAAAAAGGCTTGTTTGCATATGCATTTGCCGGACGTGATATCACAGGAAAATCAGTAGAAGACATGGTGTATGAGGCACAGAGAAAGGTTATTTTAGAACTGGCTGATAAGGAATCTTGTGTAATTATCGGAAGAAATGCAGATTATATTCTGAAAGATAGGGATGATGTACTGAATGTATTTATCCATGGGAATATGCCGGAAAAAACACAGCGTATTATGGGTTTGTATAATGTAGGAGAGAAGGAAGCTGTCAAAATGATGGCAGATACAGATAAAAGGCGTATGACGAATTATAATTTTTACACCGATCAGAAATGGGGAAAGGCCAGTAATTATACGTTGTGTCTGAATAGTTCACAGCTTGGATACGACAGATGTGAGAAGCTTGTTATGGAATGTAAATAATGAAATCCTCATGGTGAAAGTGGATTAAAGAAAATGTGATGAGAGCATTCATGAGTAAGTAGCGAAAGCAGATGACTTTGTAATCCTGGATTGTACGTGACTTTGCCATGAATGATCTAGGATTAATTAATGGAAATCGAAAGTATATTGGACAGAGAATTTAAGAAGAAACTGGAAGAACGCGTAGATCGGATGTGATTAACTGCTGTACAGTTGAGAGTACTGGGCGAGTTAAGTCGTTCGGAGTCAATGGGAGTTGAAGAAATCAATCAGAAGGATTTGGGAAAAGCGTTAGCTGTACAGGAGTATGAAAAGTATAAAGCACAGCTGAAAAAGAGTGGAACAAAGTACAAAATTTTATCAGAAAAAACAAAAGAGGATGGATCTATGGTGATTGAAATTAAGAAACAGTATAATTCATCTCCATGGCGAAATTCTTTACAAAAAATTAGCACTCACCTCTTGATAATGGAAGTCGGTTTTTGTCCTGTCTTGTGTATCACGAAAGTGGCTATTTTACAGGCTTTCCGGGGCATCAGTCATTTTGCCTGGTATTGTAAAGCAGTGTCAGATTTGTCGTAAATTTGTGATCAAAAAATGATGAGAAATGGAGAGTGCTAATGAAATGAAATTAACGTATACAAATGTAAATGGATATCTGATCCCGAATCTCACCTATAAATCCGGTGAGCAGATGGTGCAGCTTGGCAAATATGGATTCTTACGCAGAGATTATCTGAAGAACCATCGAAATTCAACGTATCAGGTGATGCTTTTACAGGATACCATTGGAGAGCATCTTCTGGAAGTGGACAAGGCAGCCAGAGAACGGGAAGAGGTAATTCTGAAACAGTTGGAAGAAAAAGAACCACTGCCGGATAAAGAAGTAGATCAGATGGCATGGGTAAGAGCTGCTAATCAACACAAAGCGATTGCGGAAGAGATTATCCTGAAAGAATTGATTTATGTATAAGGATTGCCAGTAATCAATCTGGCAGATAACTGATAAAAATAGAATATTGTGAGCGAAGTAAGGCGTGAGTCATAAAATATGGCTTGCGTCTTTTTCTTTGTCTGAAAGGAAGTGATAAGTTTGAACAAGAAGTTTTTGAAGCATTATATGGAAAACAATCCAGAAGGGATAGCACAGACCTATATCTTTCTGGTGGACAATCAGGATATAGCGTTAAATATTGTAATGTCAGGTTATCAGGCACTTTGTCTGGTGCAGGAAGATGACGGGGATTATTTCAGTGCAGATTCTTTTATAGAGGAAATGAGAGCTATTCAGTTTACTGGCAGCTGTCAGTGTGCCTACTACCGACAAGTGGAAGCTGCTTGCGAAGAAGCAGGCAGAAACGCTGGAGAAAGTGACGGTGGAGAGGGACGAATTACAGGTGAGAAATCAGAAGATGAACGAGTTTATCCAGAAATTTCAGGAAAGGACACACAAGCTGAAAATGGAAAAACAGAAGCTATTTTTCGAGAATCATGAAATGCAAGACGAAATTCGGAAGTTAAACGACGAAATTCATCATTTGACAACCGAACTGTCCGAAACGCAGAAGCTGAATCAATCGCTTCAGAAGAACAACGACGATTTGAGGAACAGAAACGGATTGAAGAGCAGGAGAGAGCAAGAGCAGCTCGAAGAAGAAATAAAAGACGTTCAGGACCAGAACTCTAAATTGCAGATACAGGTGAATAAATCATCTGTGCAAGCTGTTGATGAGGCATATAGAAAACAAAAAGAAGCAGAAAAACAATTACGGTCATTAAAGCATCAGGCGGAACAGAATAGAAAGATAGCTGAGAAGGAAGTGCAAAAACTGAAAAAAAGAATAAAATTGCAATCAGAGAAAATAAACGAGATAAAATTTTTCTGTGGAATTGGATATATAGTGGCATTTGTACTTTCAGCTTGTCTTGTTAAGATGTGTTTCTTGTGATTTTAAATGCGATATTTCAGAATTTAATTATGATTTTTGATGGATTAGATTGTTTGAAACGCATTTCTATGATATGATGATAAATACCATGTGAACAGGTATTTCAAGCAAATAAGATTGAGGTGAAAAAATGGCAGTTAGTTACAAGAAATTGTGGAAATTGTTAATTGATAAAGAAATGATGAAGAAAGATTTGCGTGCAATGACAGGAGTTAGTACAACAACGATGTCTCGATTATCAAAAGATGAAAATGTAAGTACAGAGATTCTGTCAAAGATATGTTCTGCTTTGAATTGTGATGTAGGAGACATCATGGAATTTGTTCCTGATAAAAAAGAGGAGCAGTAAGGGGGTACGGGAACATGGATCATTCTTATCCTTATATTGCGTCTTTGACCAGAGAGCCGTTCCTTTTCTACGAAATGCGTTCTACCGCAAAGCTAATGGTAGAAGGAAATTCCGATGATGCGATTGTAAAAGAAATTGTAGAGCAGAATCTTTTTCAGTATCCAACTGAAAAATCTATTACACGCATGGCGAAAGCCTGTATCAAACGGCTTCATGCACTGGAAGATGATTCATTGGTTGCTGCGATTGCGTCACAGCCAACGGATGTAGCAAAACAGATTTGTCTGTATGCATTGATGAAGCAGAGCCGACTGGTTTGGGAATTTATGCTGACCGTCATTGGTGAGAAGTACAGATTAAGGGATACGTCTTTTGGTAAGATAGATTTGAATACATTTTTTATGCGTTTACAGGAACAAAATGATACCGTAGCTTCCTGGAGCGATAGTACGATAACAAAATTAAAACAGATTATTGCCAGAGTGCTTGTTGAAACAGAATATCTCGACAACCGGGGGGCAGATCATTTGAATCCAGTATGGCTGCATCCTATTTTGGAGAATGCCATCAGAAGCAATGGCGACACGGCGGTACTGCCAGCGTTTAATTGCTTTGTGTAGGAGGTAACCAGATGAGTGAAATAAAAGAGCGCCTGGACAAAGTTCGGGCATTGATTCAGGAACCAGAGTTCCTGGAAGGCAAGGGACTCAGCAATGAGGTGAATATCAGAATCTTCTGTTATGAACCAGAGAACGAAATGGTTGTCCGCCATTTTGTGAATCAGCTGGAAACCGATCAGTCCTTAGATTGCCATTTGATCGTTTGTAATTTATATAAAACATTTCTCTCTATCTGCGATGATATGGACATCACAGATGCGATTCCCGATATGGAAGAAGCTGACGGAAGTGCTTATCTTCTGGAGCAGCTTAACTCCGCAATCGGCAATGGAGAGTTCATTGATAAAATCCAGTATGAGCCACACGAACCGGGTGATGTGCTGATGCTGATGGGGGTAGGTGAGGTATTTCCATTTATGAGAATCCATACATTACTGGAAGCCTTGCAACCGTATTTTTCGGATGTTCCGATTTTGGTGATGTATCCGGGTGAATTTGATGGTCGTCATGTAAAACTGTTCAATCGTCTGACATCAAATGATTATTACCGGGCGTTCAATGTCATAGATTAAGGGGGGATAAAGCTATGATGATTCGAGATATGTTTGCGGATGACATTAACCGCAAAATCAATGGTGTTATTAAAGTTGATCAGGCTGCTGATGATGTAATCGAGCAGGAGTTAAATGAATATGTCATTACCAGAGAATTGAAGAAACATTTCATTACGTTCTTCAATTATTACGGTGATGCTTTCGACCAGCCAACTGCTGATATGGGTGTTTGGATTTCCGGTTTCTTTGGAAGTGGTAAATCTCACTTCCTGAAAATGCTTTCCTACCTTCTGGAAAATAAAGAGGTAAAAGGCATCCGCAGTGTAGAGCGTTTCCGTAAAAAGTTTGAGGACGATCCGGCAACCTTTATGCTGATCGACCGTGCTACAAAGGGAACAACGGAGACAATTCTGTTCAATATTGATATTGAGGGATTCAGCAATAAAAACAAGACAGCTGTACTTCGTGTTTTTGCAAAGATGTTCTATAATCATCTGGGATTTTACGGAGAAAATCTGAAAGTTGCCATGATGGAGCGTTATATCGACCAGCAGGGAAAAACGGAGAAGTTCCGCAGAGTTTTTGAAGAAAAGAAAGGCAAGTCCTGGATGGAAATGCGCCGTGCCTTTGCATTCAATGGAAAGTTTATTATTCCGACTTTAATGGAAGTTCTGGATATGAGTGAGGACGATGCCAAGGCATGGTTCAATGATAAAACTGCAACAGAAATATCTATTGCTCAGCTTGTGGAAGATATGAAAGCCTATGTGGATACTAAACCTGCGAACTTCCGTCTGCTGTTTATGATCGACGAAGTTGGTCAGTATGTCGGCACAGACACCGATATGCTTTTGAACCTCCAGTCTTTGACAGAAAAAATCGGAAGTGAGTGTGAAGGAAAGATTTGGGTGATCTGCACCGGACAGGAAGCGATTGATGAAATCATCAAAGTTCGTGCCGATGAGTTCTCCCGTATTCAGGCTCGTTTTAAGACAAGACTGAGTTTATCATCTTCCTCTGTGGATGAAGTCATCCAGAAACGTATTCTGAAAAAGAAACCAGAAGCAGCTAAAAATCTGGAAGATGTTTATGAGCAGAATGATTCTGTTCTTCGTAACCTGTTCAGCTTTAGCGGTTCCATTCTGGATATTAAAGGTTATTCCGGCCCAAGGGAATTTACCGAGAACTTCCCGTTCGTGCCGTATCAGTTTATCATCATGCAGAAGGTATTTGCTGAAATCCGGAAACATGGAAATTCCGGTAAGCACCTGTCTGGTGGTGAGCGTTCCATGCTGTCCGGTTTCCAGGAAGCTGCACAGAAAATTCAGGAGAAGGATGAATATGCACTTGTGCCGTTCTTTCGCTTTTATGATACCGTACACACGTTCCTGGACGGTTCTATCCGCCGAGTAATTGAACGTTGCCAGAAAGCTGCTGACAACGGCGATGGCATCGAACAGCAGGATGTAGATGTACTGAAACTTTTGTACTTGATCCGATATATTGATGATATTCCTTCTAATCTAGACAATATCGTAATCCTTATGGCAGACGATATTCGTGCGGATAAGATTATCATGCGCGAAGCTGTTCGTGGATGTCTTGATCGTCTGGTGAGCCAGAACTATATCGGCAGAACCGGTGATACTTATAACTTCCTGACTGACGAAGAACAGGACATTCAGCGTGAAATTAGAGATACCAATGTGGATACTGCTTCTATCGTAGAGCGTATTGCTCAGATGATTTACGGTGATATTTTCACAACTAAGAAGTTCCGTTATGGAAAATATGACTTTGCCTTCGATCAAATGGTAGATGGTATTACTGTCGGTGTGGCAACAGGCGGTATGCGTCTACGTTTCCTGACTGTTGCTACCGATGCTATTGAAAAAACGGATTATCGTCTGATGGCAGAATCCAAAGGCAACGAAGCAATCGTGGTCCTGGCTGACACACCTTACTATGAATCTCTGGAATCTGCTATGAAAATTCGCAAGTATGTAAAGCAGAGAAATGTAAGCCAGCTTCCAAAAACTGTGCAGAAAATCATAAGTGACCAGCAGGACGAAGCCGGAAAATATGAGCTGAGTGCAATGAGCGAATTGCAAAATGCTATCGAGGGGGCACAGTTCTATGTAGACGGTGAGCATCTGGAAATCAAAGCCGGAAATGCAAAGAGTAAGATTGACCAGTCACTTGAATATCTGGTTGCCCATGTGTATAGCAAGCTCAACTTGATTACAGATAATGCAGGCAGTGATGCAGATATTATTGCGATTCTGACAGGTGCGGTAACAGCACTTCCGGGCATGGAGCCAAACCGTGATGCTGCTTCTGCTATGGAAGAATATCTGGAAATGCAGGATGCGAAAAAGCTGCCGACTTCTATGGCAGATGTTCAGAGTAAATACAGTGCGATTCCGTATGGCTGGAAAGAAATCGACATTGCTGCGGTTGCGGCACAGCTGATTTATTCCCAGAAAGTAACCATCAAGTATGCAGGCAATACCATTCAGCCAGATGACCCGAAATTGCTGGATATGCTTCGTAAAAAGAGTGAAATTGGCAAGACTTCCATTAGTAAGCGTAAAACCATTTCTGCTACGATGATGCGTGATGTAAAAGCGATGCTCCGAGAGTATTTCGACATCATGGATGTACCGGACGATGAAGATGGTCTGATTCGCTTTGTGACGGAGAAGTTTACCGAACAGCGTGATTATTATGCTTCTCTGGATGCCTGTTATGACGGACATAAATACCCGGATCGTGCATTGGTGCAGGAAGCTATTCATCTGATGGATGATGTACTTTCTCAGAAGAAAGACAATATTGCCCTGATTGAGCGTGTGCTGAAAAAAGAGGATGCTCTATTCGACAATAAAGAAGCCATGAGCAACGGCATTGAAAACTTCTTCAAAACCCAGGTAACAGTATTCGACCAGGCTGTGCAGTTTGAAAAATCTCTGCATGATGACCTTGACCGTATTGCAGAAAATGAGGAAGCACACAAGGCACTGAATACCATCCGTTTGATTACCATGGTTCAGACCGGAAGCAAGTTCAACTATAATCGGATTCGTGAATTAAATCCGTTGATGGATACGGTTCGTACTGCCCATGATAAGATGCTGGAAGAAAAACGTGCCGAGGTTCTGGAAACGGTTCGTCAGTGTATGGAAGCCACCCACACTGCCGCAAACGGCGATTCCAAGGCATCCCATCTGATTGAAAAATCAGATCGGTATTTTAGCCAGTGTAAGGAGAAAATCGCAGAATTAAAGAGCCTTGCCCTTCTGGATGCCATGTTCCTGCCGATGTGCCAGTACAAGGATGATACGGTCAGCAATATCGAGTCTGTTCTGGCTCCGCCTGCACCGAAGCCACCAGTACAGCCGACACAGCCAGGAAAAGAAGCTGCTCCGGCAAAGAAAAAGGTTGTCCGTGCCTATAACCGTCAGGTTGTATTCCAGGCAAAGACCTTACAGACGGATGCGGATATTGATGATTATGTAGAGAAGATTCGTTCACAGCTGAAACAGTTGCTGAAGAATTGCGACGAAATTAAGCTGAATTAAGGAGACGAGTATGGACAAGAATGCAATTAAAAAATTTGCTGTCTGGGCAAGAACAGAGCTGATCGCCCGTGTTTCCCTGAAAGGTGTGGAATATGGTATCACAGAGGATAGCATTGAGGATGCCAATGCGGACAGCATTGGCGGCAAAGTCCTCACTACTGATGAAAAGAAACAGCGTCAGGCCCTGATTGCTGAGATTAACGATAAAGGATATGAGCAGGTCATGGAGGAGGTTGCCTACACTTGGTTCAACCGCTTCTCTGCTTTGCGATTCATGGAAGTCAACGGCTATCTTCCCTCTCATGTACGTGTGTTCACGGACGAGGAAAACAATTTTAAGCCGCAGATTATAACCGAAGCTATTCATATGGATTTGGATGGATTGGATATGGAAAAGGTCTATGAGCTGAAAGATGCAGAAAAGACCGAAGAACTGTATAAATATCTGCTGATTGTGCAGTGTAACGCTTTGAATAAGATTCTGCCGGGAATGTTCCAGAAGATTGCGGACTACACCGAGCTTCTTCTGCCGGACAATCTGCTCCGAGAAGGCAGTGTGATTCAGCAGATGATTGAGCTGATACCGGAGGAGGACTGGAAAGATGCTGTCCAGATCATTGGCTGGCTGTATCAGTATTATAACAGCGAGAAAAAAGACGATGTTTTCGCAGCTCTGAAAAAGAATGTGAAAATTACAAAAGAAAACATTCCTGCAGCAACCCAGCTTTTCACACCGGACTGGATTGTTCGCTATATGGTAGAGAACAGCCTTGGTCGCCTGTGGTTGGAAGGACACCCGGATGTGAAAGAACAGCTTTTACCGACAGAGGAAGAACAGTCTGCCTATGCTGCTGGAAACCGTGACCCGGAAGATACCAAATGGCACTACTATCTGGAAGAAGCCGAGCAGGAGCCGGAAGTGCAGACACAGCTTGCAGAGATTCGCAAGGAATACGCTGCACTGACACCGGATCAGCTGAAAGTCATTGACCCTTGCTCCGGTTCCGGTCATATTCTTGCGTATATGTTTGATGTGCTGATGAAGATTTATGAATCCTACGGATATACCACCCGTGAAGCGGTGGCAAGTATTGTAGAGAACAATCTTTACGGTCTGGATATTGATGACCGTGCGGCACAGCTGGCTTACTTTGCGGTAATGATGAAAGCCCGTCAGTATGACCGCCGCTTCTTCAGCCGTGGTATTCAGCCCCATGTTTATGCCATCGTGGAGAGTAATCATGTAGATAAATTTGCCGTGGACTATTTCTGTAATGGCGATGTGAAGCTCACAGTCGCTATGGATACCATTATCAAAGAATTGCATGATGCAAAGGAATATGGTTCGATTGTAACCGTAACACCGCAGGATTGGTCTGTTCTGTATGACCGTTTCGCTGAGATTACGTTAGATATAAATATGTCCCGTGAGACGGCATTGAGAGAATTATTGCCGTTGGTACAGGTGGCAGAAATAATATCTGAAAAGTATTCAGTTGTTGTTACAAATCCCCCTTACCGAGGTATAGGTGATGTAGAAGCTAAATTGCAAGATTTTGTAAAAGAAAAATATCCAGATTCATGCTCTGACTTGAGTACAGTTTTTATGGAAAAATGTATCAGGCTTACAACGAAGAACGGCTATTATGCAATGATAAATATACCAGTATGGATGTCTTTGGCAAGCTATTCAAATCTGAGAAATAAAATGCTATGTAACGAATACATTGTGAATATGCTTCATTTGGGAAGAGGTATGTTTGGTTCTGACTATGGAACAACGGCATTTGTCGTTTCTAACACTTCACTTAATAGATATAAGGGATTTTATAAAAAATTCTTCGAAAGACAAGGTGCGGTTGAAACAGAAGAGGCAAAACAAAAGAAATTTTTTTATAGAACTAAAGATTATGCAACGGTACAAGAGTTATATTTATCTTTACCAAACGATATTATTGCGTATTGGGCAACAAAATCTTTTGCAGATGCCTTTGAATCTGGAATAAATATTAACACATACGCTACAGTATTTGAGGGATTAAAAACTCGTGATAAAGATAGATTCCTCCGATTCTGGTTTGAAGTGGCATCTAAGAAATGGAAACCCTATGCTAAGGGTGGTACCTTTAGAAGATGGTATGGAAACAATGATTATGTTGTAAACTGGGGAGAAAATGGAGATGAAGTTAGAAACTTTAAGAAATCCAGTGGAGCTAATTTTAAACATTACTTTGAACCGGAAATTACCTATACAGCAATGACTATGTCAAAATTTACTGGACGCTATATTACAAATCAATTATTTGGTGGAGGTGGAGGTGGAATAACAGCGTCTGCTAAAATAGATTATTTATTGGGTTTTGTTAATTCGCTTCCATTTGATTATATAATCAGTGCTATGAAATCAACGGTAAATTTTGAAGTGGGACAAATCGGAAAAATTCCGGTTCTGTTTGGAGATTCAAATAGTGAAAAAAGTGTTGCAATTTTAGCACAAGAAAATGTGGGTTTATCTAAACAAGAATGGGATTCTTATGAATATTCATGGGACTTCCAGCACCATCCATTGCTTCGCAAAGTTTCTACCATTGCTGAAGCATTTGAACAGTGGCAGACAGAATGCGACAACCGCTTTAATCAGCTGAAAACTAATGAGGAAGAACTGAACCGTATTTTCATTGACATTTACGGCTTGCAGGAAGAATTGACACCGGAAGTTGAGGATAAGGATGTTACTGTCCGCAAGGCTGACCTCGGCAGAGATATTCGCTCTTTCATTTCCTATGCAGTTGGTTGTATGTTTGGTCGTTATTCTTTAGACATACCGGGTCTTGTCTATGCTGGCGGGAATTTTGATGAAAAATATTGTCGTTGGATTAGTCAGTTTGGTGATCAAGCTAATGAAAAAATTGATGCAGATGGTCTATTAATTGAAGGTGGTTGGGCTGGAAGTAGTTTGTGGAAATATGATGGTGTACGTGTGGGAAATCAATGGTGCAAAGCCAGTTATCCTCCTGATACAGATAACATTATCCCAATCTGTGACGATGAATACTTTGAGGATGATATTGTTGGTTTGTTCGTGGAGTTCGTGAAAACCGTTTACGGTGCAGATACTCTGGATGAAAACCTGAAATTCATTGCCGATGCTTTGGACAGCAAAGGTCAGCCGAAGGATGTGATTCGGAATTATTTCCTAAATGATTTTTACAAAGACCATTGCAAGATTTATCAGAAACGTCCGATTTACTGGCTGTTTGACAGCGGAAAGAAGAACGGCTTTAAGGCTTTGATTTATATGCACCGCTATCAGCCGGACACTATTGCCCGTATTCGTACCGATTATGTGCATGAGCAGCAGGCTCGTTATCGTACAGCTATTGTCGATTTGGAACAGCGGAGTGCCAATGCATCCACTGGCGAGCGGGTGAAGTTAAAAAAGAAATTAACTACTTTGCAGGCACAGGATACTGAAATCAGAATCTACGAGGAAAAGATTCATCACCTTGCCGACCAGATGATTTCTATTGATCTGGACGATGGTGTGAAGAAGAATTATGCAATTTTCCAGGATGTTTTGGCTAAAATAAAGTAGGAGGAGTGGAGTAATTGGATAATGTATTTGCTACGTTTTTAAAAACAGCAGGATTATATCATTCTATAGAGATTTGTGAGAATAATATTACCGACTTGATTGAATTAATTAAGGGAAATATAAAAATCAGTACTTATTGTAAAGAGTGCAAGCGAGAACGTGTTTTTAGGATGAAACCTGTTGAATATTATTTTGAGTCAGGACCGGAGGGGCATGAAAAAATAGTGTGCAGGAATCTTGGCGAAGAGATAGAATCTCTCCAAAATCTGATTTTTAGTAAAAAGGTCAGGGAGGAAAAAGATTTCATTGCAGAATGGAGATGGATAAATTGGCAAATAGCCGATACTGTGAGAATAATGAAATTAGAATATATTTGTTCAATGAATGAAAAGCATCATTTAGATTATGTTGTTTTGACAACAGATAATTCCATGATGAAAATTGGACAGTATCCATCAGTTGCGGATATGACATTTCCAGAATTAGATGCTTATAAGCATGTGATTTCTAAGGAAGATCGTAAGGAACTTGGAACAGCGATAGGACTTTTTGCAAGTGGAGTTGGAGCTGGTTCATATGTTTATTTAAGACGAATTCTTGAACGACTTGTTTATCAAGCCAAAGAAACTGTAGGAGATGTGATTGATGATGAGAAATTTGAGCAGGCAAGAATGTCTGAACGAATTAAGATGCTAGATGGCTATCTTCCAGAAGTACTCATCAATAATACAACTATCTATGGAATTCTTAGTAAGGGCATTCATGAGTTAAGCGAAGAAGAATGTCGAAAATATTTTCCAGTTGTAAAAGAATGTATTTATCAGATACTTGGTATGTGGGAAAGTTTAAGAAAAAAACAAGCTGATGAAGCTGCTTTAAGTAAAGCTTTAAGCGCAATAACAACATCAATTAAGTAGTCAAAATGGTGGTGAATACTACCAAAGAGAGCGAGGTGTTATGATGACCATAGAAGAAATTCTTGCAGGAGAATCGAAGAATGTGGAGTTCAAAGAGACCCTGCCGGAGAAAAGCATCAAATATATGAAGTCTGTGGTTGCCTTTGCGAATGGAACCGGAGGAAAAATCATTTTCGGAATTGCCGATAAAACCAGGGAGGTTGTTGGCTTTGACAAGGAAGATGTATTCAAGAAAATGGATGCCATTGCCAATGCTGTATCAGACAGTTGTGAACCGGCAATCATCCCGGATATTACTTTACAGACGGTTGATGGTAAAACTGTTATTGTGGTAGAGGTTTCTGAGGGCAGACAGCGACCGTATTATATCAAAGCCCTTGGCAGAGATGGCGGTGTATATGTCCGTGTTGCCGGAACTACCCGCCTTGCCGATGAGTATATGGTAAAGGAGTTGTTGTTTGAGGGCAGTAATCGTTACTACGATCAGGCTTTATGTACTGGGTTAAATGTTACAGATGAAGATATTGATGCCCTTTGCAAAGCTATGAAAGAGCAGGCTGTCAGAAATGCTCGTACAGAGGAACAGAAAGCATCGATCAAAGATGTGGGAAGACAGCAGTTGCGTTCCTGGGGAATTTTAATTGAGCGTGATGGAAAAGATTTTCCATCCAATGCGTTTGCTATTTTGACAGGCAACGGAGGACTTCATGTTGCAACGCAATGTGGTGTGTTCAAAGGGACAACGAAAGCGGTATTTGTTGATCGTAGAGAGTATACTGGTCCGCTTTGGGAACAGATAGACGAAGCGTTTCAGTTTGTTTTGAGAAATATTCATCTAGGTGCTACAATTGTGGGAATTTATCGCCAGGATGTTTATGAGATTCCACCGGATGCCATTCGTGAGTTGATTATCAATGCTATGGTACATCGTAGTTATCTGGATCATGGTACGATACAGGTGGCGGTATATGACAACCGATTGGAAATTACTTCTCCAGGAAAGCTGCCAATGGGACAAACGATGGAGCGTATGAAAGAAGGTTATTCTAAAATCAGAAATGAAGCTCTTGCTCATGCGTTTGCTTACATGAATCTGATTGAGCATTGGGGAAGCGGCATTCCGAGAATTATAGACAAAGTGAAAGCTGCCGGACTGCAGGATCCGGAGTTTATTGGTGGCGAAGTTGATTTGCGTATCAATATTTATCGAGGTCAGGTTGATACCAATAACGCCATAATTAACGCCAATGACACTAAAAATGGCGCTAATGGCGTTAATTGTGGCGCTGATGATGGCACTAATGGCGCTGAAGTGCCACTTAATAAGGAACAGATGCAGATAGAAAAATTGTTGCAGATTATAGAGAAGAATCCGTCTGCAACACAGGCCTATTATGCAGAAAAAATGGGTATATCGAAAAGAACGGTTTCTCGAATGTTCGCTTCTTTACAGGAAAAAGGTAGATTGGTACAGAGCGGAACAAAACGAAAAGCAAATTGGAAAATTATAAGGTAGGAGGACAGCATGGATACAGATAAAATAATACAAGATTTAAATCGCAGGTTTGCTGCACCTCTTCCTGAGTTTTATCAGCGTCGTATCATTTTCTGGTACGATGAAGATAAGGAATTTGAGGATAAACTGGATGAAGTGGTTTTGGAAAATGCAAAGGTGATTGCGCTGACTGGAAATAATGCGTTTTCTGTGAAGAAGCTGCTTTCAGTAGATGATTTGACCACAAATTATCTGGTTTACAGTCCGTGTGTCTATAACCGCCCAGATGATAACTGGCTTCTAGATGTGGAGCTTTATAGCGAAGAGTTTCGGGCGGATCTGATTTCTATCTGGATGGATGAGATGGGACTTATATCAAATCCGGCAATGAGGAAACAGGTTAAAAATTATCGTGCTTATTTCAATGCGAAAGACCGTCGTTTGAAAGTTAGCACGCAGAATAAAGTTCCGGAAACACCGGCACAGTTACACATGGCTGTCATGGCGGCAATCTGTGGATTGAAAGATGCACAGCCTAATATGATTCTACGTAGTGTGTTCCAGGCGGGACTGGATTTGAATAATAATACGGTTTATCAGGATTTTGTAAAATATCATGCAGACGCAGCTTTTTGGGCGATGGTTCGTCAGGGAAGTGGATTTGTGGAGGAAGAACCAGATCTTGGGCAGTTGGCAATTCATCTGCTTTTAACTGCAGCGACCCGTACCATGCGGCAGGAATATCTTGCTGGACTGGACAGTTTTATTTCCATACCCCATCAGGCATATTGCTATGATTTTATTTCTGAATGGCTTCATAGTGACAACATTCCGCAATTATATGATGTGGCACGTTATGTTGAGGATGAAGCTCGTCTGTATCAGCGTTTTGAAAAGCTGACAGTAGAAGATTTGGTAGGAACAGAGTTCTTTCCGTGTATTAACGAAGTAATTCTGACAAAGCTAATGACAGAGATTAGTGACCATATTATTGATGTGGATACCATTACGAATACCGTTGAAAAACGTAGAACTTGTGTATGGTATGAGCCATTTGAGAATTTTTATGACGGTATCTTACAAGTGGCGAATATGCAAAGTTTCTTTAAGGAACATTCTGCCGGATTCCATACCGCAGAAGCGAAAAGTATCTGGAAAGAATATACTGAGAGCTACTATCAGATGGACACTTATTACCGTTTGTTCCATCTTAGTTTTCAAAAGAGTTTGGAGACTTCCAATATTCTGCTGGATGATTTGTTCAAGCATGTTGTCGATAAGGTGGAAGGACTTTATACGCACTGGTTCTTAGGTGAGTTGGGCAACAACTGGTCGGATGTATGTGCGGATGAACTGGCAACTTACGGTAAAGTTCTGGAAGTACCGCAACAGGAGGATTTTTACCGTTCCCGTATCCAAACCTCGGATACGAAAGTATTTGTAATTATCTCAGATGCCATGCGTTATGAAGTGGCGGCTACGATGGCAGATCAGCTTCAGCGAGAAACGCAAAGTAAGGTTTCTATCAGCAGTATGCAGAGCATCTTTCCTTCTACTACAAAGTTTGGTATGGCAGCTTTGTTGCCGCACAAAGAATTGACAGTAGAGGTTCGGAACGATATTTTGACGGTTTTGGCAGATGGACAGTCTACGGCAAGTACTTATAGGGACAAGGTTCTGAAAACAGAAGAGTCGGCAAGCGTGGCCTTAAAGTATAATGATATCATTGCTATGAAACGAGCGGAAAGAAGTGCTTTGGTAAAAGGTATGGATGTGGTCTATATTTACCACGATACCATTGATGAAGCCAGCCACACTTCGGATACTGCTGTTTTTGCTGCGTGTGACAAGGCAATTTCAGAATTAAAGAACCTTGTGCGTATTATTGTAAATGAATTTGGCGGCACGAATATTCTGATTACGGCTGACCATGGATTCCTTTACACATACAGTCCGCTGAAGGAAGAGGATAAGGTCGATAAAAGAGGCTTTTTTGATGTAGATGCCGTAAACTCTGATGTGATAAAAAAAGAAAGTAACAGGCGATGTGTGGAATATGGCAGAAGATATGCAATTATGCAGAGAGGTGTACAGCCTGATTATTTGATACCTGTAAAATTTCTGGATGGCAAAACAGAATTTGATGGATTTACTCCAAGGGAAAGTATTCGGATCAAGATGAGTGGTGGTGCTATGAAGTTTGTACATGGTGGTATCAGTTTACAGGAAATGGTTGTTCCGGTGATTGAGTACCATTATCTCCGCAATGATTCTATGGAATACAAGCGTAATAAACAGAAGTATGATACCAAGCCTGTAACAGTCAATTTGTTGTCCGCAAACCGTAAAATCAGCAATATGATTTTCTCATTGAACTTCTATCAGAAGGATGCAGTCAGTGCAAATCGTGAAGCGGCTACTTATCAGGTTTATTTTACGGATGAAAACGGCAAGCAGATCAGTGATGTTCAGAAGATTATTGCAGATAAGACCAGCGATAACGGTGCGGAAAGGACTTTCCGTTGCCAGTTTAATTTGAAATCTCTGAAATACAGCAATACCGCTACTTATTATCTGGTAATTGCAGATGAACAGGGATTACAGATGCCACAGCGGGAGCCATTTCAGATTGACATTGCCTTTGCGGTGGACGAGTTTGATTTTTTTAGTTAATGCCGCAGGAGGAGAGAAAGATGGAGCAATTTGCAGAGGGTGAAAGTACTCGTGAAGAAATAAAGAACAAGCTCCGTCAGAACTTTGACGGTAAGATTGTTCGGAAAGACCTGACAAAGAAAATCAAGGAAGGGGCGAACGTTCCTGTGTATGTCCTTGAGTTTCTGTTGGGGCAGTATTGCAGCTCAGATGATGAAATGGTCATTGAAAAAGGCGTACAGAATGTGAAGCGTATTCTTGCTGACAACTTTGTACGCCCGGATGAATCACAGAAGATTCTGTCTCAGTTGCGAAAGAAGGGCAGTCACACGATCATTGATATGGTGACTGTCCGACTGGATATGAAAAAGGACTGCTTTTTTGCAGAGTTTTCTAATTTGGGAGTTGGTAATGTACCGATTGCCGATGAATACCCGGAAAAATTTGATCGCCTGCTTTGTGGCGGCATCTGGTGTATTGTTCAGTTGGATTATGAGGTGGAAGGCGACAATAATTTTGGTATTGAGGACATTGATGGAAATCCGCTTCGTTCCAAACAGAAAAAGCAGAAAGATATTTCACCAATCAGTATCCGTAAGCTGACACCGATCCAGATGCCGCACATTGATATTGATGAACTGAAGCAGGGACGAAAGGCTTTTACGAAAGATGAATGGCTGGATATTCTTCTTCGTTCTATCGGCATGGAGCCAGATGAATTTACATATCGTGAGAAATGGTTACTTTTGACCCGTATGATTCCATTAGTTGAAAATAATTTTAATCTTTGTGAGTTGGGACCGAGAAGTACCGGTAAATCTCATCTTTACAAAGAGATTTCACCGAACAGTATTTTAATTTCCGGTGGACAGACGACGGTTGCAAACCTGTTTTACAATATGGGACGCAAAACGGTCGGACTGGTCGGCTTATGGGACTGTGTAGCCTTTGATGAAGTGGCTGGTATCAAGTTTAAAGATAAAGATGGCATTCAGATTATGAAGGATTACATGGCATCCGGCTCTTTTGCCCGTGGCAAAGAAGAAAAAGCTGCTAATGCGTCTATGGTATTTGTGGGAAATATCAATCAGAGTGTGGACGTGCTGTTGAAAACGTCCAGTCTGTTTGCACCTTTCCCGCAGGAAATGGGAACAGATACAGCATTTCTTGATCGTATGCACTGTTATCTTCCAGGATGGGAGATACCGAAGTTCAGACCGGAGCATTTTACCGATGATTACGGTTTTATCAGTGACTATTTGGCAGAGTTCATCCGAGAGCTTCGCAAGGAACAGTATGGAGATGCACTTGATCACTACTTCCGCTTGGGGAGAAATCTGAATCAGCGTGATACAATTGCGGTTCGTCGTATGATAGACGGTTATCTGAAGTTGATGTATCCAAATGGTGAGTTTACCAAAGAAGAACTGGAAGAAATTATTCAGATTGCATTGGAAATGCGTCGCCGTGTCAAGGAGCAATTGAAGAAGCTGGGCGGTATGGAATTTTATGATGTAAACTTTTCTTATATAGATCTAGAAGATATGTCAGAACATTATGTTTCCGTACCAGAACAGGGTGGCGGTAAGCTGATACCGGATGGAATGTGTAATCCGGGACAGGTTTATACCGTATCCAGAGGAAAAAGTGGCATGATTGGTGTATTCCGTTTGGAAAGTCAGATGCTTCCAGGCAATGGCAAAATTGAACGGACTGGCTTAGGCAGTGATTCTAAATGCAAGGAAGCGGTGAATACGGCATTTAATTATCTGAAAGCCAACGGCAATCGGATCAGTGGAGCTATCAACACCTCAACTAAGGATTACATCATCAATTATCAGGATTTGCAGGGTATCGGCATGACAGATAAACTGGCACTTCCAACATTGATTGCACTTTGTTCGATTGCCCTTGGAAAGCCTGTTGTCAGCAACTTGGCAGTGTTGGGAGATATAACAATTAGTGGCACAATGATAAAGGTGGATGAACTTGCCAATACACTTCAGGTGTGTCTGGATAGCGGCGCAAAGAAGGTGCTGATTCCAAGTACCTCATTTGTTGATTTTGCAAGCGTTCCGGCTGAGCTGATGAGTGCATTTCAGCTGATTCCGTATCAGAGTGCGGAAGATGCAGTGTTTAAGGCGTTGGGGGTAGAGTAATATAAGGAGGGATAAAATGTTTGAATCAGGGCTTGAATTTTTAAGGGCAGATTTTCATCTGCATACACAAAAAGATAAAGAATTTTCATATAGTGGTGAACCAAATGATTTTGTGAAATCATATATTTCGGCATTGAAACAAGCTAATATTTCTATTGGAGTTATTACCAATCATAATAAATTTGACAAAGATGAATATAAAGCCTTAAAAAGGGCAGCAAGCAAAGAAAAAATATTTATATTACCTGGTGTGGAATTGACTGTTAAAGAGGGAGCTAATGGTATACATACTCTTATAGTTTTTAATCCTGATGAATGGTTAGAAAATGGCAATAATCACATTCAAACATTTTTAATAGCCGCATTTGCAACAATATCTAATCCTGAAAATAGAAATACAAAATGTTGTTATGATTTAAAAAGCACATTGGAAAAACTGGAGGAGTATGGAAAAGATTATTTTGTAATATTTGCCCATGTTGATCAAGGCAGTGGTTTGTTTAACGAATGTGGAGGCGGTCTTTTAGAATCGCTCTCAGGGCTTGCTCCGTTTAGAAAACGAGTTTTAGGAATACAAAAATCGAGGACAAGGGATAATATAAATAAATTTAATCGTTGTTTTGGCTATATTCCAGCTCTTATAGAGGGATCGGATCCTAAATCATTGAAAGATATTGGAAAAGGCGATAAACAAACATATTTAAAAATCGGAGAATATTCATATGCGGCGATTAAATTTGCATTACAGGACTATAAAAGTAGAGTTGCTGAATCATTACCAGAAAGAAGACATGGGTATATTGAATCTATAAGTTTTCAAGGCGGAAAATTTGATGGACAAACAATTAGATTTTCATCAGAGCTTAATTCGTTAATTGGAATTCGCGGAAGTGGAAAGTCGTCTGTGCTTGAAGCAATTCGTTATATATTTGATTTGCCGTTGCAAACAGATAAAGAATATAAAGAATCACTGATAAAAAATATTTTTGGTTCAGGAGGAAAAGCAACGTTATCTGTTGTTGATAAACATGGTAAACATTATATTGTTAGTCGTATATACGGAGAACAGAGTAATGTTATAGATGAAAATGGACTTGACTTAAACATACAACCGTCAAGCTTGTTTGATGGAATTCAATATTTTGGGCAAAAAGATCTATCAAATAGTGCTGATCATGAAAATGGTCTTCTTGAGAAATTGGTTGGTGGAAAAATAGGAAAAAGTGCAGAAATAACATCTTGTGTGAAGGAGTTGACAACATCGGTTTCTCAATTATTAGATGCGAATAAAATTCCAGAGCAGATTGAGGAATGCAAAATTAAAAAATCTGAAGTTGAGCATAAAATGTCTATTTACAAGGAAAAAGGCGTTGCAGAAAAATTAAAAAAACAAACTGGATACACAACAGATAAAACAAAGTTAGATTCTGTAAAAGGACGAATTGATTCAGCAGTACGAGAATTAAAAAAGTGTTATGATAATAATAAAGATGTGACTTTAGGCTTACAGGGCGTGGAAAGTATTTATAATTCTGATATTATAAAGAAGGCAAGTGATATTTTAAGTGCAATTGGAAATGAAATTTTAAAAATTGGAGAGGCCGTCACGCAGATAGAAAGTAATTCATTAGAATTTGCAGATGTAGTGGAAATGTTAGCGAAAAAAATAGATGGATTATCTGATGAATTTGCTGAAATAAAAAGAGAAATCAAAGATGATACGTTAGATATTGATGGATTTGTCAAAATGACAGAAGAGCTGGAAAAATATAAAGAGAATTTAAAGCAACTAGATGAACGAGCTAAATCCAAAAAACAAATAGAAAGTGCATTCAAGAAAGCAATGCGTGAAAGAAATGATATATTATTAGAACAATTCAATGCATATAAACTTGAAATTCAGAAAATTAATGAATCACAAAATGAATTAAAAATCACTATTGATTTTAAAGGTGACAGAGATAATTTTAAATCACAGATGAAGACTGATTTTAGGGGGTCAGGTATTTCTGAAATAAAATATCAATACTTATGTGACACGTTTAGAGATTATGTGGAGCTTATAGAAGACTGGATATTATGTGATGGTATGAAAATCAAGGAAATTATTTCATCCTCAGAATATACAAAGCTTGATAAAAAATTGCAAGATCAGTATGCGGATCTTCTGAAGAATCAGGTTTCCAATAATGTTGAAATATATTATCATGACAAATTATTACGACACCATTCAATAGGGCAGCGTGCGTCAGCTCTTATATTGTTTATACTCATGCAGTCTGATAATGATATTATTCTTATAGATCAGCCAGAAGATGATTTGGATAATAAAATTATTTACGATGAAGTAATTACAGCAATTGCGAAAAAGAAACAAGATATACAATTTATTTTTGCTACACACAATGCTAACATTCCAGTTCTGGGTGATGCTGAAAGAATTTTTGTGGTTGAGTATCAAGATACAACGATTGATATATCGCAAGGGAATATTGACCTGAAATCTACACATAAGCAAATTGTAGATATTATGGAAGGCGGAGAGGAAGCATTTGATAAAAGGCAATTAATTTATACATCATGGAAATAGATTGCATAGATGATCAGATTAAAAAATCAAGAACAAACAAATATGTATATTCCATATTGGGCATAATTTAAGTTTCGCTAAGTTTCACTTATATAGGTGTCTGAGGAAAATTTAATAGGAAAAACATGAAAAAAGCACTGAAAACGAGAGTATGAAACTTTTTCTGTAAAATAATGTTTATAAGGTTCTTCTATGATACAATAAATATCATTAGGAGGGCCTTTTATTATGGCAAGACAAAAGAAACCTGTACATCGTGTACAAATGACAGAAGGAAAACGAAACATCATCCATCAGCTCCTGGAAGAGTACGATATCCAGTCTGCAGAAGACATTCAGGATGCGCTCAAGGATCTTTTAGGCGGCACCATTAAGGAAATGATGGAAGCTGAAATGGATGATCATCTTGGTTACGAAAAATCCGAACGCTCAGATAATGATGATTATCGCAATGGTTATAAGCGGAAACAGGTCAACGGCCGGTATGGCTCGATGGAAATCGAAGTGCCACAGGATCGCAAATCAACGTTTGAACCACAGGTTGTGAAAAAACGTCAGAAAGATATTTCCGATATTGATCAGAAGATCATTTCCATGTATGCCAAAGGAATGACTACCCGGCAGATTTCCGAAACCATCGAAGATATTTATGGCTTTGAAACTTCTGAAAGTTTTATTTCTGATGTGACTGATAAGATCCTGCCACAGATCGAAGACTGGCAGAACCGGCCACTGGACGAGGTCTATCCCATTCTCTACATTGATGCAATCCATTATTCTGTAAGGGATAATGGCGTGATCCGAAAGCTTGCTGCTTACGTGATTCTGGGAATCAACACGGAAGGAAAAAAAGAAGTTTTAACCATCAGTGTTGGCGATAACGAAAGCGCAAAATACTGGCTTTCCGTTATGAATGAACTGAAAAATCGTGGTGTCAAAGATGTATTAATTATCTGTGCCGATGGTTTAACCGGAATCAAAGAAGCGATCGCAGCAGCTTTTCCAAAGACGGAATACCAGCGCTGTATTGTACACCAGGTAAGAAACACGTTGAAATATGTCCCGGATAAAGACAGAAAAGCCTTTGCTACGGATCTGAAAACCATTTATCAGGCCACAGATGAAAAGAAAGCTCTGGCAGCCTTAGAGCGTGTAACAGAAAAATGGACACCGAAATATCCGAATTCCATGAAGCGCTGGAAGGATAACTGGGACGCAATCTCGCCGATCTTTAAATTTTCAACGACGGTCAGAACGGTGATTTATACTACAAATGCTATTGAATCCCTGAATTCTACCTACCGGAAACTGAATCGCCAGAGAAGCGTATTTCCAAGCGATACAGCTCTATTAAAGGCACTGTATCTTGCCACATTTGAAGCTACGAAGAAATGGACCAGTACGATCCGCAACTGGGCACAGGTGTATGGTGAACTGAGTATTATGTACGAAGGACGCCTCCCAGAGTAACGAATAAACAGGCGAATAAAACGGGCGGAAAACCGCCTGCTCTTGACATGCCATTCAACAACTGTTATATATAAAACAAGGGTGAGAAGCCTGATTTTCAGGCTTACCACCCTTACATATCATAGAAGAATCTTATTTACAGACTTTTTCTCATAGTCTCCTGAAAACCGTTTGATTATTGGTTTTACAGTGCTTTTCCTTTTGCCAAAGAGGAAAAATGCAGTGAAATTAAGTTTCACTGAGTTTTGATTTTACAGAGAGCCATTGTTTCTTAGGCTCATATTTTCCACACCCGTCACAGGTCTGTGGCCAGTTGATTTTCCATTCAAAATATTCATCTCTGGTAATCTCACCAGATCTCAGTTCTTCTTTTCTGAGAACCCATTCTTTCAGAAAATCATTCAGAACTCCATAGTCAAACCACATACAGACAGGAGCATGGGCAGGCCAGCTATCGTTGTCATGGTAGTAAACGGAAGTGTCTGCTACTTCATTGCATTTTTCACCGGGAAATTTCCGAGGAAGAAACAGATGCAGGGCAGATGGATTAAATTCATCCAGCCAGAAAAGCAGTTCCATCATTTCGGAAGCGTCACGTCCAGCGGTATCATAGAGGGTATAAGGATTAACATCAAGAGCCTGTGCCATTTTATCGACCGGATCTTTTTTCGGAACACGAACGCCTTTTTCATATTGTACAATTCGGCGAAATTCTTTACAAAAAAAATTAGCACTCACCTCTTGACAGTGCTAATAAATGGTGTTATAGTTCTCCTAGAACAAGAAAAAAGCACAGCATTTCCAGTATGCGAATATTGGAAATGCTTTTCATAGAATAGGAGGAAAGCCTATGAATATCAGTAAATTTACACAGAAATCCGTACAGGCTGTCCAGGATCTTGAAAAGATTGCTTATGAATATGGCAATCAGGAGATCGAAGAGGAACACCTTCTGTATGCCTTGCTGACACAGGAGGACAGCCTGGTCCTCAAGCTGATCGAGAAGATGGAAATCCAGAAGGAATATTTTGTTGACACAGTTAAGAAGGCACTGGATGCCAGAGTTAAGGTTTCCGGTGGAGAGCTTCGATTTGGTCAGTATCTGAACAAGGCACTGGTCAGTGCAGAGGACGAAGCGAAGGCTATGGGAGATGAGTATGTATCGGTTGAGCATCTGTTTCTTTCCATGCTGAAGAATCCAAGCCCGAGCATGAAGAAGCTATTCAATGAATTCGGAATCACCAGAGAGCGTTTTCTTCAGGCATTATCTACAGTCAGAGGAAACCAGAGAGTTGTCAGTGACAACCCGGAGGCAACCTATGATACCCTGAATAAATACGGTGAGGATCTTGTGGAGAAGGCGAAGAATCAAAAGCTTGATCCGGTGATCGGCCGTGATATGGAGATCCGGAATATTATCCGTATCCTTTCTCGTAAGACCAAGAACAACCCGGTTCTCATCGGTGAGCCTGGCGTTGGTAAAACAGCAGCCATCGAGGGACTGGCACAGCGTATTGTGGCAGGAGATGTACCGGAAGGTCTTAAGAATAAGAAGATTTTTGCCCTGGATATGGGTGCGCTGGTTGCAGGTGCCAAGTATCGTGGTGAGTTTGAGGAACGTCTGAAAGCGGTACTTGAGGAAGTGAAGAAGAGTGAAGGACAGATCATTCTGTTTATCGATGAGCTTCATCTGATCGTGGGTGCAGGTAAGACAGATGGCGCCATGGACGCAGGAAACATGCTGAAGCCTATGCTTGCCAGAGGTGAGCTGCACTGTATCGGTGCAACAACTCTGGATGAGTACCGACAGTACATTGAGAAGGATGCTGCACTTGCCCGTCGTTTCCAGCCGGTTATGGTAAATGAGCCGACAGTGGAAGATACCATTTCCATTCTCCGTGGCCTGAAGGAAAGATATGAGGTATTCCACGGTGTTAAGATCACAGACAGTGCTCTGGTTGCAGCTGCCACACTTTCACACAGATACATTACAGACCGTTTTCTTCCGGATAAGGCCATCGACCTTGTTGATGAAGCCTGTGCGCTGATTAAGACGGAGCTGGATTCCATGCCGACAGAGCTGGATGAGCAGAGACGTAAGATCATGCAGCTGGAGATTGAAGAGTCTGCCCTGAAAAAAGAAACTGACAACTTAAGTAAAGAGCGTCTGGCTGATCTGCAGAAAGAACTTGCAGAGCTGAGAGATACTTTTAATACTCAGAAAGCTCAGTGGGATAATGAGAAGCATTCCGTAGAGAAGCTTCAGAAATTACGTGAGCAGATCGAGGATATCAATAAACAGATCCAGAAAGCAAAACAGAATTACGATCTGGAGAAAGCAGCAGAGCTGCAGTATGGCGAGCTGCCGAAGCTTCAGCAGCAGCTGGAGATTGAGGAAAAGCAGGTTAAGGAGAGTGACAGAAGCCTGGTACATGAGGCTGTCACAGATGATGAGATTGCTCGTATCATTTCCAGATGGACCGGTATTCCGGTAACCAAGCTGACAGAAGGCGAGAGAACCAAGCTGCTGGGCCTTGAGGATGAGCTGCACAAACGTGTAGTAGGACAGGATGAGGGTGTTCGTCTTGTAACAGATGCGATCCTTCGTTCCAAAGCCGGAATCAAGGATCCCACAAAGCCAATCGGTTCCTTCCTGTTCCTCGGACCAACCGGTGTTGGTAAAACAGAGCTTGCCAAGACTCTGGCTGCCACACTGTTTGACGATGAGCAGAATATGGTCCGTATCGATATGAGTGAATACATGGAGAAATATTCCGTGTCCCGTCTGATCGGAGCGCCTCCAGGATATGTCGGATATGAGGAAGGCGGACAGCTGACAGAGGCCGTTCGAAGAAAACCGTACAGTGTTGTTCTTTTTGATGAGATCGAGAAGGCTCACCCGGATGTATTCAATGTACTTCTGCAGGTACTGGACGATGGACGTATCACGGATTCACAGGGACGTACGGTTGATTTTAAGAATACGATCCTGATCATGACTTCCAACATTGGTTCTCCGTACCTTCTTGACGGTATCGACGAGAAGGGAGATATCAAACCGGAGGCACAGGAACAGGTTATGGGTGATCTTCGTGGTCATTTCCGTCCGGAATTTCTGAACCGTCTGGATGAGATCATCATGTTCAAGCCGCTGACCAAGGATAATGTAGGTAAGATCGTAGATCTTATGGTCAAAGAGCTCAGCGACCGTCTGGCTGACCAGGAGCTTTCTCTGGAGCTTACAGATGCTGCCAAACAGATGGTAGTGGATAACGGTTATGATCCGGTTTACGGCGCACGTCCTCTGAAGCGTTATCTCCAGAATTATGTGGAGACACTGACAGCCAAGAAGATCCTTTCCGGTGATGTACATGCCGGAGATACCATTGTGCTGGATGTGAAGGACGGAGCGTTTACTGTCAGCACGAAATAACAGAACAACATCCGGTCAAAAAAGTAACTCCTTGAAGCAGTAAAATATAGATTGACAAACAAAAGAACTGCCCGTTCTGAAGAGGATTCATCCTGATGTGAAAATCGGATGAAGAATCAGAAAATCAGAACCGGGCAGTTTTTTTGGGGGGAAAGGAAACTGAGAGGTCTGTACAGGGCGGAACACAGGGAACCCGGGAATTGCCTCTTGACAAAAATGGAGATTGGTAAGATAGTAAAACTGATCAATCAGAAAATCTGAGAAATAAAAAGTAAAGGATGGAAAAGACAATGATACCAAAGGACCCGGTAATGCTTTTAAGTTACGTAAATACACAGCTGAGGGATTTTTATAAAACTCTGGATGCGTTTTGCGAGGACAGAGACGTTGATCAAAAAGAACTGGAGAAGAAGCTGGAGACTATCGATTATACTTACGATCCGTCTGTCAATCAGTTTGTATAAGGGAGAATATCGTTATGAAACTGGAGAAAGTTTTTTAGGAGATAAGGGCGATATGCGTGCAAAACGGAGCTTCTAAGGTGGTTCTTTTCGGATCGCAGGAGAAACCAGTGATGTTGATATCGCGGATCTGGATACCTGTGAAAATTGGTTGCTGTTGGAGAATATAGAGCAGTATGGACGAAAAATTTACGAAAAGATATGAATCGTTCAAAAATTCCCTTGCGTCTTTAAGTGAAGCAAGGGAAAGAGATATGGAAGATTATTTTGTATTAAGTGGAACAAGTGCAAAATTCAGTATTACCTTTGATTTTGCGTGGAAAGTAATGAAGGATATCCTGGTTCAGTATTATGCGATCACAGGTTTTGTTGCCGAATCTCCCAGAGAAGTTTTGAGAGAATCTTTCAAGGCGGAGCTGATTCAGGGAGATGAGTGGATGAGTATGCTGAAGATTCGGAATCAGTTGGTGCATGATTATGACGGGATTATTGTGAAGAAATACTGTCAGACTATTGTGGATGTGTATATTGGGTAGTTTGAGGGATTTCAGACAAAAGTAGATAGATTATTTTGCTGAATGAAGAGAAGATAAGGAAAAGCACCCGTTCTGTAAGAAAAATCACTTACAGAACGGGTGCTTTGCACTATTTTACAGTTACTTTTACAGTGGCTTTCTTTTTGCCGGAGAGAACGGTAATCGTCGCGGTACCTTTCTTTCTGGCGGTGATGACTCCTTTGGAATTTACAGATGCTACTTTTGAGTTGGAAGATCTGTAAGTTATTCTTTCAACGGTGGTCAGAGGCGAACGTGATATTTTCAGTTTGTATGTCTTTTTCAGTTTCAGAGAAATGCGGGAAGGAGAAACCGTAAGTTTCTGAGTTGTCACTGCATTTTTCTGTACTTTGACCGTAATCGTAGCTTTCTTTCCGCTGGCAAGCGTTACGGTGATCTTGGTACTGCCGATGCGGATTCCTTTGATCTTACCCCGGGAATCAATGGATGCGATCTTTGTGTTGGAACTGCGGTAGGATTTTACCTTGTCACCTTTTGCAAGGCCTGTTACTTTGAAAGCGGTTGTGGTCTGGCCCTTTTTCAGGATAACAGAAGTCATGCTTAATTTAAGCGTTGGCTTCAGACGGGCAATGGATGCAGTAGCCTTTTTCTTACAGTAGGAGCAGGTGCGCTGTTTCTTACCGGTCTTCAGCACAGTCGCGGCTGTGGTGACTTTCCAGGAACTCCAGTTATGTGCTTTTTCAAGAATCTGGAAGGTAATGTTACGTTTTCCGGTGTAAGTGCCCAGACCTGTAAGAGTAACAGTGGCAGTTCCAGGCTTGATGTTGTCGGAATAGGTAAGAGTGTAATCCTTATCCAGAGTAAGGAGTGTGGAACCTGATCTTACGGTTACCGGAGGGAACTGTGCAGTACCGTTACAGTCAACATCCGGAACAGTAACGGTAAGTGTATCCACAGAGATCTCCGGTGAAGTAACTGTCACTGTACAGGATGCAGTAAATGCTCCGTCAAAGGTCTGCGCGGTGATAATGGCAATACCTGGGGAGACTGCTTTTACAGTACCGCTGCTGTCTACGGTGGCTACGGATTCTTTGTCAGAAATCCAGAGCACATCTTTTGTGGAGGCATTGGCAGGCTTGATGGAAGGTGTCAGTTTAAAGCTTTCTCCGGTGAGAAGAGCTTTCTGGGTCTGATCCAGCTGGATACTTTCCACGGAAACTGGCTGTGGAGCTGTTTTTCTGGTATCGGAAGCAGCCTGGGATTTTTCACCGGATTCATTTATCGGAGAGTAAACACCGGTATCCATGTCCTGCCCCTCCGGGATATAGGCATTGTATTTTTTTCCCGCAGTGAGAGGAATGTCGTTATAGGTGATCTTTCGGGAGAGTGTATCTCCGTTGTATTCCTCAATCTCATAGGTCATGGTTCCGTTATCATTGCCTACGAGCTTCAGATAGTAATCATCTCCGCAGAAGGAAATGAATTTCTCATCGTTTTCCACAGACATGATAATATCGTTATAGGAAGTGTCGACAACGTTATTGATGATAGAACCGCAAAGGTTATGGCTGCTGTCATATACATACACATCTACAGGGCACTTAATGGAAGTGTTTGTTTTTCGCCTGTTCTGGGCAGCGGCAGTCTGGGATGGCTTTGTAAGCATGGTGTACACAAGGTTTGAGAAAGAGCCATATCTGGAATTCCGGATAAGGTCCTGTACAGTTTTTGTGAAAAGAAGGTCTGCCACTTCATTGGCATAGTTGCCCCAGGCTTCGTTGTATACATTTTTGACGGAGGCTTCTGCCAGCTGTTTCACCTGCTCCGCAAAAGCTTTCGTGTCTGCACCGGCCAGCCCGATGATTCCGGAACAGTTATCCTGGCTGATGCTGTAATTCAGGGTGCCCAGAGAGCTGAAGTTTACATCAGAAAATTCGTAAGCACTGACAGAATAGGTAAAGTTGATGGTGCGGTCTCCTTTTTTGGTGCTGGCAGAGATGGCAAAGTGACCTTTCAGAGTTTTTCCTACGATAAAACTCTGTTTCGTAATGCCCATTTTTTCAAAAAGCTTTTCCAGAACCTGCTGACAGCTTTTATTCTTCTGATCGCCGGTATAGGAGAAGGAGGTGGAATTGATCGCTACAGCCATATAGCAGGATAAGAAGTCATAAAATTCTTCCATCTGCGGCTTGGTAAAGTAGTCATTCAGTTTCGGGTCAATGGTAAGAATACTGTTGTTTTTGCCCAGAATCTGTTGTGCGGAAGCAAGCTTCTGACCACGTTCAGTCTGTGACTTTTTCTTTTCTGTCTGCTGGTGCTGATAGTCATGGTTTGCCAGATAGATATGTTTTCCGCCGGAGAGAACATAAGAATCAGAATTTCCATAGCGGGCCAGGAATGAAACTGAAAAATCAGAGTTTGCTTTTTCAGCGATATAGTCAGACGAAATGCCAAATACAGCAGTGGCAATGGTTTTGGAGTCGGTTACTTTTACCTTTACAGGGGTTGAAAATTCCATTTTTGACAAAGCCAGAGCTTCCCGAAAATGAGCATTTAACGGCGCGGAAGCAAGGATTTTTATTCCGGTGACAGAAATCGTGTAGCCTGGCAGTAACTGACGGATCTCATCATAAGAGTAACTGGAATTTTGGGAAACCTTACATTTCAGTACCATATTCTGAGAAAGTGAGGTTTTCTGATACTGGCCGTTTTCATATACAAAGGTATTGGAATTATTGACATCTGTAATGGCCTGCATCTGAAGCTTTACAATATCCTCAGCTGCCTCCATGTGTGTAACACGGCTGTTGTCGTAATTAAAGACCACGATCTTGTCGGAGCTGTTCTGCAGGATGCTCATGGCACTGGTGAGACTGAAATTACCGGATACAGGATAATCTCTTCCTTCAATATTGATAGTTCCGTCTTCGGCATTTACAGCATCCAGCCGTCCGGCAATAATACGTTTACCTTCCTGTATCACTTCCTGAAATGGGATATTGTTGGTTTTTGCATAAGCATGGGCTGCGGATCCGGCAGTGCTTTTGATCACCAGATTTTTCCAGCCTGAGAATGCGGTGTCCGCAATGGAAGTGACAGAGTCCGGAATGGTGATCTCACCCAGAGCCGTGCAGTTTGCAAAGGAAAAGGAGCCGATGGAGGTGACGGAATCCGGGATGGAAACGGAGGTCAGGTGAGTAGTCTCGGAAGTGGAGAACCAGGCAAGATAATCCGGAATCTTTTCTATACCGTCTGCAAGGATCAGCTCAGTGAGGTTTTTTGCACCGTTTAAAGGACCATAATAAGATGTAGAGGAGTCACATTTGGTAAGCCCGGCCGGGATCGTAAGAGTAGTGACCAGGGTACCGGAAATAAAGTCATAGCCCAGTGTTTTCAGTTTGGAAGGAAGCTTTATGGATTCCAGGGCAGAGCATCCGGAAAAAGCATAAGAACCTATCGTGGTGATAGAATCACTGAGAATCACTTTTTCAAGAGAAGAACATCCGGAGAATGCATAGGAATCCAGTGAATTTATATTTTTGGAAAAGGAAATATTTTCCAGGGCTGTGCAGTTTCCAAAAGCGTTATATTTAATATCTGTCAGAAAACCACCTTTTGGGTTGTCCGAAAAGGAAAGAGATGAAACAGAGCTGCAGCCCCTGAAAGCATAGGAGTCGATAATCTTGACGGACTTTGGAAAAGAAAGCGTTTCCAGAGCCGTGCAGTTTTCAAAGGAAGAACTGCCAATGGACTGAAGGTCTTCGGACCATCGGATGGAGGCCAGCTTTTTACATCCGGAAAAAGCGTATCTGTCGATGGAAGTGACAGAGTCCGGAAAGCTGAGTTCACCCAGAGCCGTGCAGTTTGCAAAGGAATAGGAACCGATGGAGGTGACGGAATCCGGGATGGAAACGGAGGTCAGGTGAGTAGTCTCGGAAGTGGAGAACCAGGCAAGATAATCCGGAATCTTTTCCATACCGTTTGTAAGGATGAGCTCAGTAAGGTTTTCCGCGCCATGCAAAGGACCATAAGAGGTAGCGGAATTATAGGTATTGTAGGAGTTACATTTGGTAAGACCGGCCGGGATCGTAAGAGTAGTGACCAGGGTACCGGAAATAAAGCCATATCCCAGTGTTTTCAGCTTGGAAGGAAGCTTTATGGATTCCAGAGCAGAGCATCCGGAAAAAGCGTTGGAGCCGATTTCCGTAATGGTATCGGAGATTACAACGCTGGTAATGGAAAGATTATCTTTAAATGTAGAAGATGCTATCTGGGTAACGGTATAATTATCGATCTTGGACGGTACAGTTACAGAAGCAGCATTTCCGGTGTATTTTGTGATGGTTGCAGTGAGTCCGGAGATTGTGTACTGAAAATCACCGAAAGTGTTGGCATCGGCACCGGCAGAGGGAACACTTCCGTCGTCAAATTCCGGTTCCTGTGCAGAATCTTCGTCAGCAGATTCTTCCTGCGTTAAGGCCTCGGTATCTTCTGCATCGTCAGAAAAGTCCTCAGTAAGCTCCTGGACAGAGCCTTCTTCTGAAAGATCAGAATCGGCAGAATCAACATCGGAAATGGTTTCGGAAGTATCAGATGCAGAGAAATCCGATACAGCAGAGCTGTCTTCGTCAGTGGATGAAGCGTCGTCGGATACAGCAGTATCTGAGAGGCCGCTATAAGAAGATATGGAAACTTTTTCAGAAGTCTGAGCGACATCGCCTGGCTTCGGATCTTCAGCCAGGACGGCAGAAGCAGGCTGCAGGCACATGAGTACTGCAAGGGTGCAGGCCAGAAATTTCTTTTTCATAAGGGTGATCCTCCTTTGTGGATATATTTTTTTGATTCAGGGCAGCTGAGCAATATACTGTTCCAGAAGATTCATGGTTTCTTCCTGGCTGTAGACCAGGTGACTTCCGGGAAGGGTTCTGATAAATTCAGTGAATATCCTGCACAGAGAAGGCTCCTGGATGTGGATATTGCAGCAGTAGGCGCCAAAAACAAAGGCATTAGTGGTATAAATATGCAGTTCCGCAGGTGCTACATATAAAGAAAGATAGTCGGGAAGCTGCAGGTATGTGGGACGCACAATAAAACCGGAGATATTTCCGTCGGAGATATCTTCATGAAGCGAAAGGAGCATCTGACGGATATCCTCAGGATCGAGAGGCGGAACATACTGCGGTGGCAGATCCTGGAGAACACAGCTGGAGACAAGATCAGCCAGACCTTTTTCTGTAAAAATAGTGAGGTAATTCTGGGAAATCTGACGGAGTACGGAAAAATGTTGTTCTACCAGGCTGTACATGGCAGGATAAGGCATATCATCGCTGTTGAGATATTTCTGAATGATCTCGGGAGTTATGTAACGGCCGGTACATGGCTGATTCATAAAAATCTGAAGGGAATCAGGGGATGTTCCGTCGATATATTCCCGGAGAACATGCAGGATATCGTTGCCGCACCGGGTAAGCAGATCGCATTTGGGCAGCTGCTTCTGAAAAAAATCCCGGTAGTAGCCGATCAGCTCCTGGTCACCGCTGATCCGGGCTGTGCTCAGATCCCCGGAAAGCAGGATTAAGCAGGAGGGAGCAACGATGTAGTAGCTCAGCGGATAGATCGCAGAGGCAAAAAACGGTTCCGTGAAGTAATAAGGCTTATAGTTGCCGCGGGAAGCAAGACACATGGGAATCACGGACTCCAGTTTTTTTAAATTTCTGCGGACCGGATCAGGAGAGCTGATGCTGTCTGCATGATAAATACAAAGAATCTCATCAACGGAAAACGGATACTGGTTCAGCCACAGCTCCATAAATTCCATGGTCAGATCAAGCTTTTCCGGAAGATACATCTGGATTTCAGGATCTCTGTGATGGGAGACTTCATAGATCAGGGCAGAACGGATAAGACTATGGACAGCATATTCGCCGCTGATCAGGGAATCCGTGAGAGGAAGTGTATTCACCTCCGGAGGGGGAAACATGGAAAAATCAACGGCTGCCAGAGTATTTAGAAGAGTACAGACAGCCTGACGGTTTTCGTAAGCCTCTTCGCCCTGAAGACGGATATCATGAAGACGGAAAAATTCCTGACGTTCTTCCAGGGTCAGTCCGAAATATCGTGCAAGAGACTGAAGAGCCTTGTAGGGAAGAACCCGTTCGTCTTTTAGGGCTTTGTGAATGGAAGTTCTTTCGATGCCGGTGTTTCTGGCAATAGTGGTGATGGATTCCTCACTCTGTTTGATCAGAGCGCGGAGATAATTACTGAATTTTGACATAAGCGTGTCTCCTGTTCAATGACAGCAGCCTGGGCTGCCATAAGTAATTACCTAAATTATACAGGCTAAAATGGGAAAATTCAATCTGTGACAGCGGGTGTGACGGAGAAGAAGAAAATTTGTGCACATAATCAGTCCATTAAAAAAGGGTGTGTAGAATGAAAAATTAGCCCGACAAAATAAAAAAGCGGATAAAAACAGGGAGAAACCGATTGTAAATCTTAAAAAAGTGTAAAATCCACAAAAACCAGTTGCATTTTTTGTGCAGATGTATATTATATATAGTTAGCCGACTAATTAAAAAAGAAGATCACTGCTTCGTATATCATTAACAAAGAGCAGGTGTCTGATCGGATGAGAGAGGAGTGACAGCGTGTTTTGTAAGGAGGAAGATGAGAAAGAAAGGCAGAGCAGTTTTTTATCTCTGTTTATGAAGGTAGACCGTCATTTTATGACGAAATGCTTTGGTCAGATGCAGGAGCTTGGGATTTATCCGGGACAGATCCCGGTTCTGGGGCTTGTGTCCGGAAGGGATGGCCTGAGTCAGCGGGAAATTGCAAAGATCCTGCATATCAAGCCGCCTACGGTAAATGTATCGATACAGAGACTGGAGAAAGCAGGCTTTCTTTATAAGAAACCGGATGAAAAGGACCAGCGTGTGACCAGGATCTACATGACAGAAAAGGGAAAGGAAATCAAGGCAAAAGCACTGGAACGGATCCATAAAAATGAGGCCGTGATGATGGAAGGCTTCAGTGAGGCGGAACAGTGCCTGCTTCGGAGATTTCTGGAGCAGATCCTTGTAAATATCGAAAAGATCCAGCCGGAGGAAGCCATAGAAAAGCTTCATCCGGATGAAATGACAGAAAGGAAGGAACAGAAACGTGATTAAACTGATGAAATATCTGAAACGATCTGCAGGTTACATCGTACTCATCATTGCGCTTCTTTTTCTTCAGGCATACTGTGATCTGTCTCTGCCGAATTACACATCAAATATCATTAATGTGGGAATTCAGCAGAACGGTATTGAAGACAGTGTTCCTGAGAAGATCAGAAAGACGTCTATGGACAGTCTGAAGCTGTTTATGGAAGAGGATGATGCGAAAACTGTGGATGGATTTTATGAGGAAGAGGGAGATGATCTGGTATTAAAGGATAAAATCTCCAAAGAAGACAGAGAAGAACTCAACGATATCTTCGGCAAACCGATGGTGATCGTTTCTACTCTGATGTCCGACAGTGAAGAATCAAAGGCAGCTCTTGCAAAAATGGGAATCCCGGAAGGGACGGATCCACTGGCGGCTCTTTCTCAGATGCCGGCAGAGGCTTTGGCTGCTATGAAGGACCAGGTCGGAGAAAAGATCGACAAGATGCAGGAATCCATCATCACACAGGCAGGTGTTTCCTATGTTCGTGCAGAATATGAAGCCATGGGTGAAGATGTGGATGCCATACAGATGGATTACATGAAAGCAACAGGTATCCGCATGGTGCTGATGGCACTGGTCACCATGATGGCTGCAGTATGTGTGGTATTTCTTTCATCCAGAGTTGCTGCATCTATGGGACATGATCTCCGTGGACTGGTTTATAACAAAGTCATAGGTTTTTCCAGCAGAGAGTACCATAAGTTTTCAACAGCATCCCTGATCACACGATGCACGAACGATATCCAGCAGATCCAGCAGGTAATGGCTATGATGTTCCGTATCGTGCTTTACGCGCCAATCCTTGGAATCGGTGGTGTGATCCGCGTGCTTCAGAGAGATTCCTCCATGACATGGATCCTTGGGGTGGCCATTGTACTGATCATGGCATTTATGGCAATGCTGTTCAGGATTGCAATGCCGAAATTTACAGCTTTGCAGACCATGGTAGATAAGCTGAACCTGGTAACAAGAGAAATCCTTACCGGTATTCCGGTTATCCGTGCATTCAGCCGTGAAAAACATGAGGAGGAGCGTTTTGAGGATGCAAATATCACTCTGATGAAGACAAACCTCTTTGTAAACCGTTGTATGACATTTATGATGCCGGTGATGATGCTGATCATGAACGCAGTTTCCGTACTGACCATCTACAGCGGTTCTTATGCGGTAGACAGCGGAAGCATGCAGGTTGGTGATGTTATGGCATTTATCCAGTATGCAATGCAGATCATCATGTCATTTTTGATGATCACAGCAATGTCTATCATGCTGCCGAGAGCAAATGTATCTGCACGCCGTATCAACGAGGTGCTTGAGACAGAAGTCAGTGTCCAGGATCCGGAGGATCCGTTACAGCCTTCCCAGGATGTGAAGGGGACTGTAGAATTTGATCATGTAAGCTTCGCATATCCGGAGGCAGGAGAGAATGTTATCACAGACATTTCCTTCAAGGCAGAAAAAGGTGAGACAGTAGCGATCATCGGAAGTACAGGAAGCGGTAAGAGTACACTGATCAATCTGATCCCGCGTTTCTATGATGCAACAGAAGGATCTGTGAAAGTGGATGGCGTGGATGTCCGGAAAATGACACAGAAGGATGTCCGTGACAGGATCGGTTATGTTCCGCAGAAGGGTGTACTTTTCTCAGGAACCATTGATTCCAATATCCGTTACGGAAAGACAGAGATTTCGGAAGATGCAGTGAAAAAAGCAGCAGAGGTTGCACAGGCTACGGAGTTTATCGACACCAAGCCGGAGCGATATAAGACTCCGATCGCACAGGGAGGAAGCAATGTTTCCGGTGGACAGAAGCAGAGGCTTTCCATTGCCAGAGCTATCGCAAAAGATCCGGAGATCTTTATCTTTGATGACAGCTTTTCCGCACTGGATTTCAAAACAGACAGTACACTTCGAAAAGCGCTGAAAGAACATACAAAAGAAGCAACAACCATTATCGTGGCACAGCGTATCAGTACGATCTTAAATGCAGATAAGATCCTTGTACTGGACGATGGACATATGGCAGGGATCGGAAGCCATAAGGAGCTGATGAAATCCTGCGAGGTATATCGCCAGATTGCCATGAGTCAGTTATCAGAGGAGGAATTGGCATGAGTCAGCAGAGAAGAAGAGGCCCTATGGGCGGACACGGAATGCAGCCAACAGAGAAGGCCAAGGACTTCAAAGGCTCCATGAAAAAGCTCTTTGGCTATATGGGCAGATATAAATTCCGTTTTATCCTGATGTTTATCTTTGCAGTGGCAGGTACAGCGTTTAATATTGCAGGCCCGAAGATACTTGGAAAAGCTACCACAGAGCTGTTCAATGGTCTGGTTGCCAAGGTAAACGGTACAGGCGGTATTGATTTCAGTAAGATCGGAATGATCCTTCTGTGGACTTTGGGACTGTATGTGGCAAGTGCATGCTTTTCCCTGATCCAGGGTTTTGTCATGACGGGGATTTCTAATGATGTCACTTATAATCTCCGAAAAGATATCTCAAAGAAGATCAACCGTCTGCCAATGAATTATTTCGAGAGCCGGACAAACGGTGAGATCCTTTCCAGGGTGACAAACGATGTGGATACCCTGCAGATGAGTATCAACCAGAGTATGACCCAGCTGATCACATCCGTAACCACATTGATCGGTGTATTTATCATGATGCTTTCCATCAATGTGTGGATGACTCTGGCAGCACTTCTGATCCTGCCGATTTCCATGTTTATCATCAACAAGGTGATGAAACATTCACAGAAATATTTCCAGGCACAGCAGGAGTATCTTGGAAAAGTAAACGGCCAGGTGGAGGAGAACTTCGGTGGTCATGATGTAGTAAGAGTGTTCAATAAAGAACAGGACGTGCTCAAAGAATTTGAGCGTGATAATCAGAAGCTTTATGAGTCTGCATGGAAATCCCAGTTCTTTTCCGGAATGATGATGCCGATCATGCAGTTTGTAGGAAACCTTGGCTATGTGATGGTGGCACTTCTTGGAGGCGTTTTTGCCATCAGGGGAACCATTGAGGTTGGAGATATTCAGTCCTTTTTCCAGTACATCCGTAACTTTACACAGCCGATCCAGCAGATCGCACAGGTTACAAACCTTCTGCAGTCTTCCGCGGCAGCCTCCGAGCGTGTATTTGAATTCCTGGAGGAGCCGGAGGAAGAACTTCAGCCGGAGAATCCGGATTCTATTGAGGGACTGGAAGGAAATGTACAGTTTGAGCATGTAAAATTCGGCTACAACCCGGATAAGATCATTGTAAATGATTTTTCCGCGGATGTGCATGACGGTCAGAAGATCGCTATCGTAGGACCGACCGGTGCCGGAAAGACAACCATGGTCAAACTTCTGATGCGTTTCTATGATGTAAACGGCGGAAGTATCAAGGTTGACGGTCATGATGTCCGTAATTTCAACCGCAGTAATCTCCGTGAGATGTTTGGAATGGTACTGCAGGATACCTGGCTGTTCTCCGGAACCATTATGGAAAATATCCGGTACGGAAGACTGGATGCAACCGATGAAGAGGTGATCGCAGCTGCAAAAGCGGCTCATATCCACAACTTTATCATGCAGCAGCCTGGCGGCTATCAGATGGTTCTGGATGAGGAGACCAGCAACGTTTCCCAGGGCCAGAAGCAGCTGCTCACCATTGCAAGGGCGATCCTGGCGGACAATAAGATCCTGATCCTGGATGAGGCCACATCTTCCGTAGATACCAGAACCGAGATGCAGATCCAGAAGGCCATGGATAACCTGATGAAGGGCAGAACCAGCTTTGTCATTGCCCATAGGCTTTCCACCATTAGAGATGCAGATCTGATCCTGGTTATGAAAGACGGAGATATTATCGAGCAGGGCAATCATGAAGAACTGCTGGCAAGAAAAGGATTTTATGCAGATCTTTATAATAGTCAGTTCGAGAAAAAAGAGGCACAGGCATAAGCTGATAGAAAAACAAAGTGTTATTATATAAAAAAAGAGCGAAGCGGATTCCGAACGTCCGCTTCGCTTTTTTACTCTATACATCCGTTCCGCTTTCAGGTATAATTCTGTAGTAAGGACTCTGAAACAGGGCTTTCAAAAAAGGCTCCGGAGTATCTATAAAAAATGAAAGAAACGGGAGGATTTACCATGATCATAACAACAACACCATCGGTAGAGGGAAGAGCAATCCGTGAATATAAAGGAATCGCATTCGGAGAAGTGATCACAGGAGTGAATGTTATCAAGGACCTTGGCGCAGGTCTTCGGAATTTTTTCGGCGGAAGGAGTGCCGGATATGAGGAAGAGCTTCAGAAAGCCAGAGAAGAGGCACTGAAAGAGCTGGAGCAGCGCGCGGCAGCAATGGGAGCCAACGCAGTGATCGGTGTGGATATCGATTATGAGGTGCTTGGCGCAGACAATGGCATGCTGATGGTTACAGCAAGCGGAACAGCGGTAGTGGTGGATTAAGGCGTATGGCAGCAGTAAAAAACGGACGGGAATATCTTACACATGTGACAGAAACTCTGCGTCACCGGATCACTCAGCTGAATGATTCCATAGAAGCAGGTCAGAAAGAAATCGAAGGGATGCACGAGTACTACTGGGAAAACTACACAGAGATGGATCAGTACGGCTATGAGAACTTTGATAACCAGCAGGCACTTCTCCATGAGATCAATGCAAGCAATGAGAAGATCGAGCTGCGCCGCAGGTTCCGGAAAATGATGGATTCTCCATTTTTTGGAAGAGTAGATTTCTGTTATGAGGGCGACGATGAGCCTGAGATCTTTTATATCGGAATTGCAAACCTTGCGGAGGAAAACGGTGGCCTTCCACTGATCTATGACTGGAGAGCACCGGTGTCCGGACTGTTCTATGATTTTGACAAAGGGCCGGCATCCTATCAGGCACCTCTGGGGGAAATCCATGGAGACATTACTGCCAAGTGGCAGTATAAGATCCGTGGTGGAAAAATGATCTATGAGTTTGAAAGTGATGTGAAGATCGATGATGAGATCCTTAAGGCAGAGCTTGGAAGTAACGGAGATGTACAGCTGAAAAACATTATCCGCACCATTCAGAAAGAGCAGAATGCCATTATCCGAAACACTTCGGACCGGATCATGGTGATCCAGGGAGCTGCAGGAAGCGGCAAGACATCCATCGCCCTGCACAGGATCGCCTATCTTCTCTATCATGACAGGAAAAATCTGAAATCTTCTTCTGTGCTGGTGCTTTCACCCAACGGAGTGTTCTCGGATTATATTTCCCATATTCTGCCGGAGCTTGGAGAAGAGAATATCCGGGAGATGAGCTTTGATCTTTTTGCCTATAAGAGACTGAAAAATACAGTGTCAGACTGCGAAGACCGCTACGATCTGATCGAGCGACAGATCGCAGGATCGTGCGATGAGAAACTTCTGAAGGAAAAACAGTCCCGGGATTTTCTGGACCGCATGGAAGGGTATCTGGTAGAACTGGAAGACAGCCTTATGAATTTCCGGGATGTGGAACATCGTGGTGTAGTCAAAAAAGAACAGGAGATCATCGAGCTCTTTTACTTTAAATTTATGGATATCCCGCTGCTTTCCAGAATGGATGCAGTGGCGGAGTATTTCATTGATGAGGTGGAAACGCTGAAGGGATTTGACCTTCCGGAGGAAGAGCGGGAGGCAGTGAAGAGCCGGTTTTACCGGATGTACGAGACGAGAGACCTTTATGTTCTGTACAATCGTTTCCTGAGGCAGGAGGGATTTCCGGCGCTTCCACAGGTACAGTACGAAAAAAGAAAGCTTCGTTATGAGGATGTGTATCCGGTTCTGTATCTGAAATACCGGTTGGAAACCCAGCAGGAAGACAGTGGTGTCCGTCACCTGATCGTAGATGAGATGCAGGATTATTCCAGGATCCAGTATCTGATCATCCAGAAGCTTTTTAAATGTAAGATGACGATCCTTGGAGACCGGGAGCAGACCATGGACGGGGATCAGCAGGATGTACTCACATTCCTTCCGAAGATCTTTGGAAAAGATATCCGCAGGATCGTGATGAACAAGAGCTACCGTAACACTATTGAGATCGCTTCTTATGCAAATCAGCTTGCCGGGATCACAGAAGTGGAACTGTTTGAGCGTCATGGAAAACCGGTGGAGGAAAAAGAATTTCCGGGACTTATCGAGGCATTGGAGCGCGTGGTGAAGGAACTGAAACTGGAGAAGCAGGCAGTGACGGAAGCTGAAGCAGACAGAATGGAAATGGCAGATGTGGAGACAGCCGGTGCGGAAGGCCAGGAAGAATTTTCTTACGAGACAGCAGCGGTGATAACGAGAACTGTAGATGAGGCAAGAGAAGCATACTATATCCTTCAGAAAAAACTGGAAGCAGAAGGATTTGATACAAAGGAGCGGCTGTCCCTGCTTCACAGAGACAGTACAAACTTCAAAAAAGGTCTTACGGTTACCACCTTTTATATGGCAAAAGGCCTGGAATTTGACCAGGTATTTTCGGTATTTCCGAGAGCAGACCGAAGCCCTATCGTGCAGAGAGCCAGATATATTGCGGCAACCAGAGCGCTTCATGAAGTGTATATGTATGAAATAACAGAATAAAAAATAATACAAAACGCTGTAAAAGGAAATCGTGGTACAAAATTCCTTTTACAGCGTTTTTTGATGATTTTTTGATAAAGAATCAAAAGATATAATAGAGTTGTTCTATTTCATGTTTTCACAGAAGATTTCTTCCATAGATCCGGTAAGCGGAACACCAAGTTTCCGTAAGGTTCCGTCCAGAGCGTGGAAAACGTCGCGTACATTGTAGAAAGTTGCATTATTTCCCATGTGGCCGATGCGGATGACCTTGCCTGCGAGAACGTCGAAAGAACCTGCAAGCATGATGTTGTAGTCTTTTTTGACTCCGTCCAGGATCGCAGCGGCTGTGGTGCATTCTGGAACTTCAAAAACAGTTACAGTGCTGGAATAGCCGCTGTGGAGATACAGCTTAAGTCCGGCTCCTGTAATGGCCTTTCGGGAGGCTGCGGCGATTTTGGCATGGCGTGTAAGGATCCCGGGATCATCGGCAATGTTGTCAATAGCAGCCCGCAGGCCATAGATATCGCTGATTGGCATGGTATATGGAAACCATTTTTCTTCATAATAATGTGCAAAGGTTGTGAGATTTGCGTAGAAAGAAGCAATGGGTGTCTTTCTTTCAGTCATTGCCTTCTTTGCATCGCTGCTGACTACAACAAAGGTAAGTCCCGGAGGTGCGGATACCACCTTCTGTGATCCGCCGCACATGATATCAATCTGACATGCATCAATGTTCAGTGGTTCGCCGAAAGAAGCAGAGACAGAATCTACAACGGTAAGGATTCCATATTTTTTAAGAAGGGGACAGATGGCAGCGACATCGTTGAGCATACCACTTGGAGTATCGCCGTGAACTACGGTTGCATATTTGTAGTCATGGTTATCTGCAAGAAAATCTTCCAGTTCCTTCACATCGAGGGTATTCCGGTAATCTCGGGTATAAAGTTCCGGTTTGCCTCCGTACATGGAAACAAAATCGGCAAAGCCTTTTCCATAGATACCATTGTCGAGAACGAGAACCTTATCTCCAGGCTCAGTCATGGAAGCGATGGCAGCCTCCAGACCAAGAATACCCTCACCACTTAAGATGAGGGTTTCATTGGAGGTGTGGAGAAGAGCGCTGATCTTCTCACAGGTTTCTTTATAAAATTCGACAAAATCTTCGTCCAGATCCGGGTTGGTGCATTCCAGGCTTCTTGCCAGACGGACATTTTCTGCGACCTGTGTAGGTCCCGGTGTCATGATCTTATACATAAACTCACCTCTTGTTTTCTTTGGTTATTTATTTTTTTAATCCGGTTTTTCTTGCTGCAAGGTTTAATGGTGTGATCACTACGAGAACGATAACTGCTGCAACTCCAATCTGTACCAGGTTTCCAGGAATAGAAGATACAGGTGCCAGAGGGTTTCCGTAGATGATAACTTCTGCGATGTAGTAACCGACAACCTTGATCACGCAGGCTGCTGCGATGGCGATCACATACCATTTCATGTTCTGATGTTTGTGGTCTTCTGTGATTTTACCTACGGTGAATCCCATGATGCCTACGATGATAAGGGTAAATGGTGCCCAAAGGGTCCAGCCGGAGAGAAGGTCGAACAAGCCCATTCCGATTCCGCCTGCGATGGCTCCGGTTTTCTTTCCAAATAAAATGGCACCGATGAAGAGCGGTACATTTCCAAGGTGGATCAGTCCGCCGTTGGCTGCAATTGGAAGCTTGACATTAATAAATGCTGTGAAGATATAAGTCAGTGCAACAAATACGGCTGTGATGGTGAGAAACTGAACAGATGAAAGTTCCTGATCGGTTCCCTGAGATGTCTGAACTGCTTTTTCCATAGTTATGAATCCTTTCCCGAAAACATCTTTATATAGATGTCCTCTTTTCATATGTTTTTGGTTGGATATACTTTACAACATGAGTGTATACGAATAAAGACACAATTATCGAAAAAAAAAAGGGGACAGATTAAAAGAAAACAGAAATTCTGTATCGGAGACGTAAAACCGGAAATACAGAATCTGATGTGGAATGGAATAAGATAGGCACATCTGGGGAGATTATAATATAGGAAGAAGTCTGTACGGAACAGGATATTTGTTTACAGGATATTCATAAAGTACAGGGAGAAATCAATTGACAAAGTTGTAATAAAATCGTAAAATGTAGCAAAGAGTGTGTTCAGGAGTGAATATTCCGGACACACTTTGTGACTGATGATGATTATGAGGAGGATACTATGAAGAATAAAAAATTTATCGCACTTTTAGCTATGACTGTTGCTCTCTCTGGTGTCATGACTGCATGTAGTTTCGGAGGTGGAAAAGAGGACAGCGTGGTTGTGGAGTCTACTCCTACTCCTACACCTGCGAAGAAAGCGACAGCTACACCGACTGTTGCGGCAGATGCACAGAACACAACCTACACATCCAAGGATAAATCCGTAGCGATTAAGCTTCCGGATGCAACCTGGGCTAATAAATCCGATGAGACAGATATGTTAAGCTTTGAGTCTCCGGATCAGGGTAAAATTCTGATCCTTCACGGTTCTGGTGCAGATCTGGAGTCTGCGGTAATTCCGAATTCACAGGATATGGCCGTTTCCATGACACAGGCAGAGAACATGGTCAATGGAACCGATTTTGAGATCCAGGATTATAAGTCAGACCAGAAAGATGGAATCAATATCTATTCCTACACTGTAAAATACAAGGATACAACCAAGAGTGATGGTTATGTATATGCCATCAATAAATATTTTGTAAATGACAGCGAGTATTACAGCCTTGTGGCATCTGTTAAAAAAGAGGATGCTCTGAAAAAGGTTCAGGAGTCTGTCGACAGCTTTGCAATCCTTGGTGATTCCACTCTGAAGAGTGCGGCAAATGGTTCCGCAGCCAAGACTGCCGGTAAAGGTAATGCAGCAGCTTCCTCTGACGGAAGTGCATCTGCAGATGGTAATGCAGCAGCTTCTTCTAACGGAACAGCATCTGACGGAACATCTACAGACGGAAGCACATCTACAGACGGAAGTGCAGCATCTGACGGAACATCTACAGACGGAAGCAGTACATCTGACGGTTCTTCCGATGGAACTGCATCCACTGACAGCAGCTCCTCCGGTGCTATTGTAAATGGCGGATTTACAGATGAGCAGCTTGGCAACACAGATGAGACAAGAACTATTTACAGAAACTCCGATGGTAAACCACGTGTTATCGTTCCGGACGGAAACGGTGCATGGATGGATAACGAAGGAAACCGTTTCACCTTCTCTTCTCAGTATGACTGTGATGTATATGAAGAGGATGGAACAAGCTTCTACTGGCACGGTGAGGCTGCAGACGTATACTATATGCCTGTACAGTAAAGCCTGGAGCAGCAGGAGATTCGGTTAGATAAGAAATCCGGGATCACAGCTTTTATGGCTGCGGTCCCGGATTTTTTGTGTCATATTATGTCAGAGGCGTATACTTATACAGGAAGACATGGTATAATGTGAACGCTGCGGGCGATGGAACGCCCGGAAAATATTTGGAGGTTTTTATGGAAGCATACAGTGATTTCGCCAGAGTTTATGACATTTTCATGGACAATGTGGAATATGAAAAATGGGCGGAATATCTTATAGGAAGTCTTAAAGAATACGGAATTGAAGACGGGATCGTGCTGGAACTTGGCTGCGGGACCGGAGTGATGACGGAACTTCTGGCAGAGTCCGGTTATGATATGATCGGCGTAGATAATTCCGAGGAAATGCTGGGAGAGGCCATGGAAAAACGGGCAGAGTCCGGCCATGAGATCCTTTACCTGGAGCAGGATATGCGTGAGTTTGAACTTTATGGAACAGTACGTGCTATCGTCAGCGTCTGTGACTGTATGAATTATATTACAGAGGAAGAAGATCTGCTTACCGTATTTAAGCTGGTGAATAATTATCTTGATCCGGATGGGATTTTTATATTTGATATGAACACCCCGTATAAATATCGAGAAATGCTTGGAAATACTACCATTGCGGAGAACCGGGAAGAGGGAAGCTTTATCTGGGAAAATGAATTTGACGAGGAGACAGGGATCAACGTTTATGACCTGACTCTGTTTCTTCCAAGAGAAGACGGTCTTTATGAGAGAGATGAGGAAATCCATTACCAGAAGGCCTACGAGCCGGAAAAGATCCGGGAACTGCTTGAAAAGGCGGGACTGATTCCGCTGGTAGTTTATGATGCATACACCAAGGATGCACCGAAGCCAGACAGTGGAAGGCTGACTTTTGTGGCAAGAGAACATGGCAAGGGAATTTCGGCAGAAGAGAAATAAAGGAGGAAATTTTTTTATATGAGTGATTATATTGTAAGAGCAACAGCGGCAAACAGTCAGATCCGTGCGTTTGCGGCTGTGACAACAGATATGGTAGAGACAGCGAGACAGAATCATAATACCAGCCCGGTGGCAACAGCGGCACTGGGACGTCTCCTTACCGGCGGAGCCATGATGGGAGCAATGATGAAAGGGGAAAAAGATCTTCTTACACTTCGTATCCACGCAGGCGGACCGCTGCAGGGGATTACGGTGACTGCAGATTCTCACGGAAATGTAAAAGGTTATGTAGGAAATCCGGATGTATGTATCCCGGCAAACAGCAAAGGTAAACTGGATGTTGCGGGAGCTGTGGGTGTAGGTTTTATGGATGTGATCAAGGATATGGGACTGAAAGAGCCGTATGTGGGTCAGGTTGCACTTCAGACCAGTGAGATTGCGGAAGACCTTACCTATTATTTTGCCACCAGTGAGCAGGTTCCGTCTGCAGTAGGACTGGGTGTGCTGATGAATAAGGATAATACGGTCCGTCAGGCCGGCGGCTTTATTGTGCAGCTGATGCCGTTTGCAGAGGAAGAAGTGATCGCAAAGCTTGAGGAAAACGTATCAAAGATCGATTCTGTTACCAGCCTTCTGGAGCAGGGCCATACACCGGAAAGCCTTCTTGAGAAAGTGCTGGAAGGTTTTGACATCGAGATCAATGATACACTGCCTACACAGTTTCACTGCAATTGTTGCAGAGAACGTGTGGAAAAGGCGCTGATCAGCATTGGAAGAAAAGAGCTCAACGAGATGATCCAGGAAGGCAAGGATATTGAGATGAACTGCCATTTCTGCAATAAAAATTATAATTTTACAGTGGAAGATCTTAAGAGAATCATAAGAGAGTGCAAGCGATAAGCCACAGGAGGAAGAAAAAATGAAGCATGGTTTTATCAAGGTGGCAGCAGCAACGCCGAGAGTTACCGTTGCAGACTGCAAGGCGAACGGGGAGGAGATCCTGAAAGCCATTCGCGAAATGGAAAAAGAGCATGTCAAGCTGATGGTATTTCCGGAATTCTGTATCACAGGATATACCTGCCACGATCTTTTTCTCCAGAGATGTCTTCTGGACAGTGCGTGGGATGAACTTCTGCATATTGCAGACGAGACAAAAGAGACGGATGCTCTGATCTTTGTGGGACTTCCGCTGCGCCACAGAGGCAAGCTCTATAATGTGGCAGCTGCCCTGAATCATGGCCGCATCGTGGGATTTGTGCCGAAGACTCATATTCCTAATTATAACGAGTTTTATGAACAGAGGCAGTTTGCCGGTGCAGAGGAAGAAGATGTGGAATTTGTGGACTTCCTAAAGGGCGTGAAAAATGAGGAAGATGAATTCTGGGATGAGATTCCTTTTGGAACAGACCTGATCTTTGAGTGTGAGGAATTTCCGGAATTCACTGTTGCGGCAGAGCTCTGTGAGGATCTCTGGGTTCCGGCGCCGCCAAGTATCCGTCATGCCATCAACGGCGCCCATATTATTGTCAATCTTTCTGCCAGCGATGAGATGGTGGGGAAAGATTCTTACCGGAGAACTCTGGTAAGCGGGCAGTCTGCACGGCTGATCTGCGGATATATTTATGCAAGCGCAGGAGAGGGCGAGTCCACCCAGGATCTTGTGTTTGGCGGACAGAATATGATCGCGGAAAATGGTTCCATGCTTGCGGAAAGCAGACGATTTGAGAACGGCATTATTTACAGTGAGATCGATGTTCAGAGAATGGCCGATGAGAGAAGAAGAATGTCTACGTATCCGGCAGTTTCCACCTGCAGCCATACAAGAGTTGGTTTTTCCGTAGAAGAGGAAGAAACCAGACTTACCAGAAAGTATCCGCAGTATCCGTTCGTTCCGTCTGTGAAGGAAGAACGTGATGAGCGTTGCGAGGAGATCCTGAATATCCAGGCTATGGGACTTAAGAAACGTATGGAACATATCCACAGCAGGAGTGCGGTGGTAGGACTTTCCGGCGGGCTGGATTCCACACTGGCGCTTCTTGTAATGGCGCGTGCTTTTGACCGGATGGGAATGCCGAGAGATCAGATCCACTGTGTGACCATGCCGTGTTTTGGAACAACAGACAGAACCTATCAGAATGCATGTAAGTTAAGCCGCTGCCTTGGCGCAAAACTTACTGAGGTGAATATTAAAGAGGCGGTAAATGTCCACTTCCGGGATATCGGACATGATCCCGAGATCCACGATGTGACTTATGAAAACAGCCAGGCACGTGAGCGTACCCAGATCCTGATGGATACGGCAAACAAGGAAGGCGGCGTTCTTGTGGGAACGGGAGATCTTTCCGAGCTGGCTCTTGGCTGGGCGACCTACAATGGTGATCACATGTCCATGTATGGTGTGAATGCTTCTGTTCCGAAGACACTGGTACGTCATCTGGTACGTTATTATGCGGATACCTGCGGGGATGAGGAACTGAAAGAGGTTCTTCTGGATATCCTGGATACTCCGGTCAGCCCGGAGCTTCTGCCGCCAAAAGATGGTAAGATTGCTCAGAAGACAGAAGATCTGGTGGGTCCTTATGAGCTTCATGATTTTTATCTGTATTATATGCTGCGTGCAGGATTTACACCAGATAAGATCTACAGGCTTGCCTGCCTGACTTTTGATGGGATTTATGATAAAGAGACGATACTGAAATGGCTGAAAACCTTCTACCGGAGATTTTTTGCCCAGCAGTTTAAGCGATCCTGTCTGCCGGATGGACCGAAGGTAGGTAGTGTGGCACTTTCTCCAAGAGGAGACCTGAGAATGCCAAGTGATGCAAGTGCAAGGATCTGGCAGGATGTGCTGGAGAAGATTGAAATCTGAAAGTAAAGAGAAAAGCGGAGAGCTTATGTGTTCTCCGCTTTTTTTACTGCGTCTGTGATGGCCGAAAGGAGCACCTGGGAGGTATATTTCCGGTCTCCTGCATACTGAATGTCCTCCAGGGACTGGCTGGAATAGATCTGGCTTGCCAGAGAATCCAGAACCGGTTCCATGAGAGGGTAGGAAGCTTTTGTGGTTTCGCTTAAGTTTACCAGACGGATGGCTTTGATCTTGTCGGCGTTTACGGTGACTTCCACATCGAAGGTATTGTCATTGAGGGTGATGGAAGAGGTATATACGCCCGGTTTGTAGCGGGATTTTTCGCTGGCTGTATCACTGGCAGTTTTTCCGGGGCCGAACATGAAGAAAAGGATAACAGCCAGAACAACAGCCAGAGCCAGAAAGACGGCTGTGTAGATGATCTCTTTCATATGTAGGACGATGATCCTGGTTTTGGAACTCATGACGCACGCCTCCCGAAGCTTTTTATATAGTTTATTAAAGAGATGGAGAAATTATGCCAGAGCTCCCGTTCTATAGGAACAGGATTTGTGGTATGATAGGAGTACTTTAGACGGATCAGGAGGAAACAGATGTCGCTACAGTTTATCATAGGAAGTTCCGGAAGCGGAAAATCCTGTTATGCATATCAGAATCTCATAGAACAGGCCGGACTGCATCCGGAGAAGCTTTTCTTTGTGATCGTGCCGGAGCAGTTTACCATGCAGACCCAGAAAACACTGGTGGAGATGAGCCCGGGAAAGGGAATCTTGAATATTGATATCTTGAGTTTTGAGCGTCTGGCATACCGTGTGCTGGAAGAAGTTGGTGGAGACAGCCGCACACTTCTGGAAGAAACCGGTAAGAGTATGGTGCTCCAGAAGATGGTCCAGCAGCATGGACAGGAGCTTTCCTATCTGGGAGGGCAGATGCGTAAGGCGGGATATCTGGATGAAATGAAGTCCATTTTGTCGGAGTTTATGCAGTACGATATCCGGGACAGTGAAATTCAGGAGATGATCGAGGATTCCAGTGACAGAGCATTGCTTCAGATGAAACTGAAAGATGTATCTGTTCTTTATCAGGCTTTTACCGGGTATCTGAAAGATCATTATATGACAGGCGAAGAAGTGCTGGACGCTCTGGAAAAGGCCCTTCCTTTTTCAAAAAAGCTGAAAAACAGTGTGCTTCTTCTGGATGGATACACCGGTTTTACGCCTATTCAGATGCGTGTGGTGGGAGAACTTCTTGCTGTCTGCGAGAAAGTGCTGGTGACGGTGACTATGGATGCAACCGAGAATTTAAGCACCAGAGGGAAGCCGTATCAGCTTTTTTATATGAGCCGTCAGATGATCCACGGACTTTCGGAACTGACCAGGGATATTGAGGAGCCGGTTCTTTTGAAAGATGTGAGAAAATCCAGGTTTTCCCAGGCCCCGGCTCTTCATTTCCTGGAAAAAAATATCTTCCGTTACCGGAAAAACGTATATAAAAAGAAGCAGGATGAGATCTGTATGTTTTCCGCGATAAGTCCTCTGAAAGAGATGGAAGAAACTGCCCGGCGGATCGCCAGACTTGTCCGTGAAAAAGACTGCCGTTACGGTGAGATCGCGGTGATCACCGGTAACCTGGAGGAGTACGGAAATCTTGCGAAGCAGGTGTTTACGGCAGCCGGGATCCCGTATTTCATTGATGAGAAGCATACGGTTTTGATGAATCCTTTTGTGGAATATTTCCGTGCGGCACTTGAGATGGCAGTGCAGGATTTTTCCTATGAGAGTGTATTCCGTTACCTCCGGTGCGGGATGTCCTGCGTGACCAGGGGGGAAGCAGATCTTCTGGAGAATTATGTGCTGGCACTTGGCATCCGTGGATTTAAGAAATGGGATGAAGTATGGGTGCGTATCTACCGGGGAATGCCGCCGGAGAGCATTCAGAGGCTTAATGAGATACGGGAACGTTTTGCAGATGAGACCAGGGAATTGGCCTTAAGTTTTAAAGGCGGGAAGAAGACGGTGCGGGAATACTGTACCATTCTCTATGAATTTGCGGTGAAGAGCCAGGTGCAGCAGAAACTGAAACATCAGGAGCTGAAATTTAAGGAACAGGGCGACAAGGCCATGGAGAAGGAGTATGCCCAGATATATGGGATCGTTATGGAACTTCTGGACAACATGGTGGAGATCCTGGGTGAGGAGACCGTGAGCCGTCAGGATTTCCGGCAGCTTCTGGAGACCGGTCTTAACCAGGCCAAAGTGGCCCTGATTCCTCCAAGTATGGACCAGGTACTTGTGGGTGATATGGAGAGAACCAGGTTGAAAGATATCCGTGCGCTGTTCTTTGTTGGAGTTAATGAGGGGAATATCCCCAAGAATACTTCCGGCGGGGGGATTTTGACAGAGCTTGACCGGGAGTTCTTCCAGGATCAGGGAATACAGCTGGCACCTGGCCCGAAAGAGTTGATGAACACACAACGGTTTTATCTTTATCTGAATATGACCAAGCCAAGAGAACTTCTCTGTCTTTCTTTCTGCCAGTCGGACAGTCAGGGAAAAGCTTTAAGCCCGGCATTTCTGATTAATAATATCCGGGAAATGTTTCCGGAAATGGAAATCCGGCAGTGTGGGGAGAACCAGGATTCCATGGATCTTCTGGAACTTCCGGGGATCAGTCTGGATTATCTGCTGAAAGGTCTTGCGGGAGAAGAATATCGGGATAACGCGGTGTTCCAGGAATTGTACAGCTGGTATCTTCAGAGTTCGGAATATAGGACACTTGTGAAACGGCTGACAGAGGTATCTTTTTCGGAACGGCCATCGGATATGATCGGAAAAACGGTGGCAGGAATTCTTTACGGGGAAGTTTCTCCATACAGTGCTACCAGACTGGAGCGGTTTGCAGCCTGTGCATTTGCACATTTCCTGCAGTATGGCCTGAAAGTAACTGAACGGGCGGAATATGAATTCCGGGCTATGGATATGGGAAATGTGATGCACATGGCACTGGAAAAATTTGCGGCGGAAGTCCGAAAAGAGGGACTGGACTGGGCGGATCTTACAGAGGAAGAGAGAAACCGTATCATAGATGACTGTCTGGATCAGGTTTCCGCAGATTACGGAAATACAGTTCTCAAAAGCAGTGCAAGGAATGAATATATGATCGAGCGTACCAGACGGATCTTAAGGCGTACGGTGTGGGCACTGCAGGAACAGCTGAAACATGGAGAATTCCGGCCGGAAGGCTTTGAGGTGAAGTTTGAGGGTGGCCGGATCGACCGTGTGGATATTATGGAGGAGCCGGAGAAGAACCGGGTCTATGTAAAGGTCATTGATTATAAGACAGGAAATACTTCCTTTGATATGCTTGCACTGTATCATGGACTGCAGCTTCAGCTGATGATCTATCTGGATGGTGCGCTGAAGGTGGAACAGAGAAAATATCCGGAACGGGAGATCGTTCCTGCAGGAATTTTTTATTATAATGTGAAAGATCCCATGATCCAGGAGAAGATCCATGCGGATGTAGAGCGGGTTCAGGACCAGGTGATGAAAAAACTGAAAATGAACGGTCTGGTCCAGGCGGATGATGATGTAAGCATAAAGATTGATGAAACCCTTGCATCCATACCGGTGTCCAGAAATAAGGACGGAAGTTTCAGCAGGCGGTCTTCGGTGGCATCCAGGCAGCAGTTTAATGCACTGGGGGAATATGTGCGCCGTAAGATCTGCGACATCCGGGAGTCTATTCTGGACGGAAACGCGGCAGTGGCGCCTTATGAGCTTGGAAAAAAGAACGCCTGTACCTATTGTCCGTATATTACAGTGTGCGGATTTGACAGAAAGATACCGGGATATGAGTTTCACAGATTACCATCGTTCTCAGAAAGTGACCTGTGGAAAAAAATCATGAAGGAGGACGAATAAATGGCTGTGAAATGGACGGAAGAACAGGAAAAAGTCATCACGCTCCGGGACAGGAATATTCTGGTCAGTGCGGCAGCCGGTTCCGGTAAAACCGCAGTACTGGTACAGAGGATCTTAAGTAAGATCATGGATTCTGTGAAACCGGTGGATATTGACCGCCTTCTGATCATGACATTTACAAGGGCGGCAGCCGGAGAGATGAGAGAACGTATTGAACGTGCCCTGGATCAGGCACTGGCCGAAGATCCGGATAATGAGCATCTACAGAGACAGATGACACTGATCCATACTGCACAGATCACGACCATTGACGGATTCTGCTCCTATGTGATCCGGAATTATTTTCATCTGATCGGACTGGACCCGGGTTACAGGACAGCAGATGAAGGAGAACTGAAGCTTTTGCAGGAAGACGTGCTCAAGGAGCTTTTTGAAGATTATTATGCAGAGGGCGATGAGGATTTTACCACTTTTGTGGAATGCTATGCGGCAGGGAAATCCGATGAAAGCCTGAAAGAGCATGTTCTGGATCTGTATGATGCGTCCATGAGTAATCCCTGGCCCGAAGAGTGGCTGGATGGCTGTGTGGAGAATTATTGCCTGGACCCGGAAAAAGGAATTGTGGAAACAAAGTGGTACCAGTCTCTGTGGGAAATTGTGGATAGTGCGCTGAAGGAAGCAGAAGAACTGAACCGGAGTGCCATGGAGATCTGTGGAGAAAGTGAGGGACCGGAACTGTATCTGGATGCCCTGCAGAAAGATCTTGTGCTGATCCGGCAGTTGCAGGAACTGTCCGATAAACAGGACTATGATCAGATGGTACAGACTCTGCAGAATCTTTCATTTGCAAGGCTTTCCACAAAAAAGATGGAAGGGGTATCCGGCCAGCTGAAAAGTCTGGTAAAAGATATCCGGGAAGATGCAAAGGATATCCTGAAAGATCTGGGAAGCCGGTATTTTCAGTGCAGTCTTGAGGAACTGACGGAGCTGACGCTGGCATCTGCAGGACCATTAAAGATGCTGGTAAAACTCACCAAAGATTTTGCACAGCGTTTCAGTGACAAGAAGAGGGAAAAAAATGTCCTGGATTTCTCAGACATGGAACATTTTGCCCTGGAGATCCTTCTGAAAAAAGAAGGAGATATCTGTACGCCAAGCCAGGCAGCAAGGGAACTTTCCGAGAAATACGATGAGGTTCTTCTGGATGAATATCAGGACAGCAACCTGGTTCAGGAAATCCTGATGCAGAATGTTTCCGGCTGGGTGAATGACCGTAAAAATATCTTTATGGTAGGAGATGTGAAGCAAAGTATTTACCGGTTCCGACTGGCTCGTCCGAAGCTGTTTATGGAGAAGTACAAAAGCTATTCTCTGACAGACAGCCTGGAGCAGAGGATCGATCTTCACAAAAATTTCCGAAGCAGACAGGAAGTTCTGGAAAGTGTCAACTTTATTTTCCGACAGATCATGGGAGCGGATCTGGGTGGAATTGATTATGATGAGGCGGCTGCTCTGTATCCGGGAGCCTCTTTTCCGGAGGGACAGGATAGCGAATTCGTAAAGACTGAGGTTCTTCTTGTGGAAAAAGACGGGGAGATCCTGGAGGATGCTGATGTGGACGCACCGGAAAATGAAAGGGAGCTGGAGGCTCTGGCCATTGCAGGAAAAATCCGTTCCATGGTGGGACATGACCTTGTGCTTGACAAGGAAACCGGGGAGTACCGTCCTGTACGGTATGGAGATATTGTGATCCTGCTCCGCTCTGCCACCGGATGGGCAGAGACTTTTGGGGAAGTGCTGGCTGCAAGAGGGATTCCGTCCTATACGGCGTCCCGAACCGGATATTTTTCCACAACAGAGGTTGTTACACTTCTGAATTATCTCCGGGTGCTGGATAATCCTCTTCAGGATATTCCTCTGACCGGTGTGCTTCGTTCTCCCATTGTGGGATGCACCACAGAGGAGCTGGCAGAGCTTCGGATCGCATATCCGGAGGGAATGATCTGTGAATGTGTGCGGGCATTTGTGGAGGATTATCGGGAACACCGGATTTTTGAGGAGAAGAAAAAAACTCTGGGAGAGAAACTGTCCCGCTTTTGGGACACAATGAACGGACTCAGGGATATGGCTGCATATACGCCGGTCCACCAGCTGATCCTGGAAGTGTTGGAACGTACCGGATATGGAAACCATGCAAAGGCTATGCCAGATGGCGCACAGAGAAGTGCAAACCTGAACATGCTGGTGGAAAAAGCCATGGAATACGAGAAGACAAGTTATCGTGGTCTGTTTAATTTTGTACGGTATATCCAGAAACTGCAGCAGTATCAGGTGGATTACGGAGAGGTGAATCTTTCCGGAGCAGGAGAAAGTGCTGTGCAGATCATGACCATTCATAAGAGCAAGGGTCTGGAGTTTCCTGTCGTGTTTGCGGCAGGAATGGGGAAACGGTTTAATTTCCGGGATATGAATGCAAGTATCCTGATCCATCCGGATCTTGGCATCGGTGCGGATGCCATACTGCCGGAAAAGAGGATCATCGCATCATCCCTGTGCAAACAGATCATCCGCCGGGAACTTCTTAAAGAAAGTCTGGGGGAGGAACTCCGTGTGCTGTATGTAGCACTTACCAGAGCAAAAGAAAAACTGATTCTCTGTGGAACAGTGGGAGATCTGGAACAAAAATTGACATCACTGTCCGTATTAAGGGACAGTAAAGAAGAGCTGCTTTCTCTGGGACTGCGTATGCGTGGAAAAACTTACTGGGATTATGTACTTCCATCTCTTGCAAGGCACAGGTGTATGTCGTCACTTTTCCATGAATATGGAATATTTATGAACCGGATGAATCCACTGTACGGGGATCCTTCGGAATTTGTGGTGACGAAGATTACGGCGCAGGATCTTACAGAAAATGAGGTTGTGGAACAGGCGGAACGGGAAATGAAGAAAGAAACTCTGGAAAACTGGAATCCGGGCAGAGTTTATGACAGTGAGATCCGGGAAGAAATTGAGAGACGTTTTTCTTTCACATACCCTTATCAATATCTGGAAGATATTCCTGTGAAAGTCAGTGTATCAGAACTGAAAAAGAGAAGTTACCACAGTGAGCAGGATCTGGAAGAGACGGTGGATTATGAGACGGAAGAAGAAATTCAGCCGATAGTTCCTCGGTTTATCGAGGAGAAGAAAGAGGAAGGTTATACAGGAGCACTTCGCGGAACGGCTTATCATCGGGTGATGGAGTGCCTGGATTACGGACATACCGGAAGCCAGGAGGAAATCCGCAGTCAGCTGAAAGAATGGGTGGAACTTAAGAAGATGGAAGAAAAAGAGGCTGCGTCCGTGCGGATTTTGGATATCTGCCATTTGGTGGAATCATCTCTCGGACAACGGATGAAAGCGGCTTCAGAGAAGAAGCTGCTGTTTAGGGAGCAGCCGTTTGTGATCGCAAGAAAAGCTTCGGAGCTGGAACCGCAGTGGCAGTGTGAGGAAGATGTTCTGGTGCAGGGAATCATTGACGGATATTTTATTGAGGACGAAGAGATCGTTCTGGTGGATTATAAAACGGACTTTGTGAGACGTGGAGAAGAACAGGAACTGATCGACCGTTATCGTGTCCAGCTGGAAGATTATGCCCAGGCGCTGGAGAGGATGACAGGCCGGAAGGTGAAGGAACGGTATATTTATTCGTTTACTCTTGGGAAAGAAATTTTGTTATAAGAAATATTGCTGTGAAAAATAAAAGTCAGAGACCGAATATTTACTTTGCAGAAAGGTTCAGTCTCTGACTGGCAAATGCGATATTATATTGATGTGTGCAGGTATCCTGCGGCGGAAGCGTTATACTCTCCAGCCCGCAGGATATTTGTTTTTCAGGATTCCGTTTACAAGTTTTCCGAAGCCGAGAGGATAACCGTCCACGCAGAGAAGATGCCAGCCTTTTTTGTGAGCGGCTTCTTCCGGCTCGATCATAAGAGTTTCGCCTTTCAGATAACGGGTAAGCCGCTGGTCGGAAACCGGCAGGGAGATAACTGCTTCTACATCTCCTTTATGAAGAGCCAGAGCCAGTGGCTGAGATGGCTCAAAGCGGTTTTTCTTCAGATCACCCAGGTAGAGGCCGTTTCGAAGGAAAGAGATTCCGCGGAGATCCAGCGGGAAAGGCAGCTGATAATATACCTTATCTTTGCGGACTTCCACACGGTTCCAGTCAAACTCCTGGCCACCGATGGTTTTTAGGCCAATCTCAGAGAAAAATTCTTCCAGCCACTTCCGGGTGTTTTTATCCGGCCCTTTTGCGGAGAAACGGAAAACAGGTGGAAGAGAATTGCCTTTTTTGTGGAAAAGGGCGAGAAAATGACCTTCACCATCCATTTTGTGTGGAAAGATTCGGACGCATTTTTGAAGTTCTTCCGGATCAAACGTATTTAAGTTTAATGCGGTTTCAGAATCGGAAGTGTCTGCTGTGCCGGCATATTCCGGGCGGCCGCTGGAGAAGCCTTCATATCCTGGCATTTCCATAAGTTCTATATCTGGACGCTCACGGAGAAGATAGGCCACCACTTCTTCATCTTCACATGGGGAAAAAGTACAGGTGGAGTAAAGCATCATTCCGCCTGGACGGAGCATATCGGCAGCTTTTAGGATCAGGTCTTTCTGGATATCGGAAAGTTCCGCGGATTTTTCCGGTGTCCAGTCACGGGCAAGGGATTCCTCTTTTCGGAACATGCCTTCCCCGGAGCACGGGGCGTCCAGAAGGATCTTATTAAAGAAAGCAGGAAAGCGCTGGGCAAGTTTTGCTGGTTTTTCGTCGGTGACGAGCATATTTTTCATGCCAAAAAGTTCCAGGTTCCGAAGAAGGGCTCTGGCTCTGGAAGTGCTGATATCATTGGCAAGAAGAAATCCGGTATCATTTAAGGCAGCGCCAAGAGCTGTTGCTTTTCCGCCGGGAGCCGCACAGAGATCAAGGACAAAATCTCCGGGTTCAATGGCAAGTCTGGAAGCCGGTGTCATGGCACTTGGCTCCTGAAGGTAATAAAGTCCTGCCTGGTAGTAAGGGCATCGGGCCGGGCGGCTTTCCTCATCGTAGAAATATCCGGTATTGATCCACGGGATCGGCCGGATCGGGAAAGGGGAAAGCTCCTGAAAGTCCTGGCAGGAAAGTTTTGCGGTGTTTACACGGAGTCCGTAGGTGCGGGGATTTTCGTAGCTTTCAAGGAAAGCATCATAATCATCTTCAAGCATTTCTTTCATCCGCTCCAGAAAAGGAAGCGGTAATGTCTGTATTTTATCTGAATCTGTCATAATTTCCTCCATAATATAAACTTGACTCTCTCGGATATTGTGTGAAAAGAGTGGTTTCCGAAAAATATTATAAAGTATAGAGGGATTTTTCTAAATACTATTGACAAAACTATATTATACGATATATAGTATTATTCACAGAACAATATTACATGACTTATCATGTGAGCGTTGGATCGTGAAGTGATCGCGTTCATCAGCATGTAGTAAGACGGAATGTGGATGTCCGTTTTACAGGTCATAGAGAGGTGAGCAGATGGTATTTAATACAGGAGCAGCCCTCCTGGATGCGATCGTCCTGGCTGTTATTTCCAGAGAGAAGGACGGTACCTACGGGTACAAGATCACTCAGGATGTGCGAAGTGTTCTGGAAGTTTCAGAATCCACGCTGTATCCGGTTCTTCGGAGGCTTCAGAAGGATGAATGCCTGGAAGCCTACAATATGGAATATGCAGGCAGAAACCGGAAATATTATAAGCTGACAGATAAGGGCGCAGCGCAGCTGAATCTTTACAGAAGTGAATGGGAGATCTATTCATCCAAGATCACCAGGATGTTTGAGGAGGGAGTTTGATTATGAACAGAAAGCAGTTTATGGAACAGCTTGAACGGCTGCTTTCCGATATTTCAGAGGCAGAGAGACAGGAAGCACTGGAATATTATGAAGGATATTTTGATGATGCAGGTCCTGAGAATGAAGGAGAAGTGATCCGGGAACTGGGAAATCCGGGGAAGGTTGCTGCGATCATTAAGGCAGATCTTCAGGAGAACAGTGAAGATTACGGGGAATACACAGAGAACGGATATCAGGATACCCGTGTGAAAGAGAACGGGGAAATGCCGGACCATTATACAGAAGTAACCGTATACGGAAATGGACAGGGAGAGGCCCATCGTGATACGGGAAATACAGAAAATTTCGAAGACCGCAGGAAAAGACGTGCCCAGCGCGGCTATCACGCAGAGAAAAAGCAGAATAAGGCAGGAATCATTCTCGCACTGATCGTTCTTGTTTTTGCGGCTCCTCTGATAAAAGGATTATTTGGCGGAGTACTGGGGATTTTGGTGACACTGGCATTGCTGCCTTTCCTGCTGACATTTTTTGCAGGAGCGGGATCGCTCATCCTTGTGATCGGTGCAGCTGCGTGCATTGTTGTTGGGATTGCCATGACGGTGTCTCTTCCGCCGGCCGGGATCCTGACTATCGGTATCGGATGCCTGATGATGGCACTTGGACTTTTGTTACTGTTACTGACGGTGTGGTTTACAGGTAAGATACTGCCGGCGATCCTGCGGAAATTTACGGGATTCTGCAGCAATCTCCTGAATGGAAGAAAGGCGGAAAAAGTATGAAACGTTTTCTGAAGGTAATTCTGATCCTTGCAGCAGTATTCGGTGTGGCAGGCCTGGGACTTACTGCCGGCGGAGCTGCCATGGGAGCGACTATGGGAGATGTGAGTGTTCTGGATCATGGAATCACGCAGGTGCTTCGTGTTCTGGATCATGAAGACAGCTGGGAAGTGGAAGATTCCGAGGAAGATATGGATGAGCAGGAGGACGATTTTCCGGCAGATGCAGAGAGCGCGGTAACTGAGAAGGGCGTTCTGGCAGACAGTGCAGACAGTTCCGCATATACGAAAGTATATGAGGCCTCGGCTGTGTCAGACCTTTTCTGTGATCTGAGATACGAAGAACTGGTTTTGAAAACATGGAATGAGGATAAAGTCCAGGTGAAAGTTTCAGGGAAGGATCATAATCGCATTCAGATCAGCAATAACAACGGTAGTCTGAGAATTGCAAGCAATCAAAAAGTGAGAAACCGTTCCATAGAAATTTTTTGCCCAGAAAACTTAAGCTTTCAGAAGATAAAACTTCAGATGGGAGCCGGAACCATCGAACTGGATGGTGATTTTAAAGCGGAGCAGATGGAAGTAAATGTGGGGGCCGGAACCATTGAAAATTCCGGCAGCCTGGATATAAAGGAAGCAGATTTTACAGTCGGAGTGGGAACTGCTGACATCAGTGAACTTCAGGTGGAGAATTTAAAAGGAAGCTGTGGTATGGGAGATATGGAGCTTACACTTACAGGAAAAGCTGCTGAGTATAATTATGAGCTGAAATGTGGTCTTGGAAATCTGGAACTGGATGATTCGCTGGAAACGTCTATCACTTCCGGAAATAAACAGATCACAAATGAAGGTGCCACGAAAAATATAAAACTGGATTGCGGAATGGGAAACGTTGAGGTTGAATTTGAAGAAGATTAAAGGAGGAAGCATTATGAGCAACAAAAAACTTTACAAATCATCAGTAAACCGTATGTTATGTGGTGTCTGCGGCGGAATTGCGGAATACTTTAATATCGATCCGACTCTTGTCCGGCTGGTATGGGTGATCATCACGCTGATGGGCGGAGCCGGAATCCTGGCGTATATCATTGCGGCGATCATTATCCCGGATTAAAAATGACAGTACCCATAAAGGACGGACATATTTTTCAGAATGCATAATTTATCCGGAAATTGTCCATACTCCATAAAAAAGATGAGGAGTGTGGAAGATGAACAGGGAGAAAGAAGTAAAAGCATATCTTGAGGGAAAGCTTTCCCAGGCGGAAAAACTGAAATACGAGATTGCCGATGAGATGGGAGTTCTGGATAAAGTGATCAAAGACGGGTGGAAAAGCCTTTCTGCAAAAGAAACCGGACGGATCGGTGGTCTTATGACAAAAAAGAAGAAACATAAAAAGTAAAATACAGCCTGAAGGAACAAGGCGAAATGACGCCGGAAAAGTCCTTCGGGCTGTATTAAATTATAAGAATATTTTTCTGGAAAAAAGAAATTTTTTTGACGGTTCAGGGTGGACTGACCAGTGGAAAAGAGCTATACTGTTGGAATAACAGAGGAGGTATGAACATGGGTGAAAAAATCAATAACATTCTGAAGGGTGAGATCATCTCCTCAGTATTTTATATACTGCTGGGACTTTGCCTGATCCTGATCCCCACGCAGACGGTGGATGTGATCTGTAAAGTGGTATTTGGGCTGATCCTCATCGGAGTTGGCATTTATCATATCTATATTTACATAAGTGGAAAAGCGAAAGCTACGATCATGGATCTTTTAAGTGGTGTGGTTGTTTTCGTACTGGGTGTGTTCCTTTTTATGACACCTTCCATCGTGATCAAACTGCTTCCATGGATGCTCAGTGCATTTGTACTGGTTGACAGTCTGTGGAAATTTAAAGGTGCTTTTCTTCTGAAAAAAGGTGGACGCGGTGCATGGAGTGTGCTTCTGATCGGCAGTCTTGTTTTTATTGCACTTGGAATTGTGATGTTGTTTGGAAGATTTCCAAAGATCATGACGCTGTTGATCTTTTCCGGTTGGGTGCTGGTGTGTGACGGAGCTGCGGATATCGTATTTTTTATTATTATGAAGCTGGGACTTCGAAAAATCGCGAAAAAGGCGGAGGCAGAGAAGGAAGAGGCTGGTGCGGACAGTTCAGATGCTGTAAATGAAACAGCAGATATGGATATGCCAAATGATACAAGAACCCAGGATGAAAATGCGCCGAGTGAGCAGCAGAGTGGGAAGGAAACAGAATATCCAACAGAAACTACAGCAGAGACTACAGCGGCTATGCCGGCGCAGGATGCAGACGGATATTCTGCGGACAGAAAAGAGACAGAAGAATCCACAGAACCGGAAGAAGAGCAAAAGCAGAAGAATTCCCGATGGGAAAAAGAACCGGAGAATGTGGAGATGAAGCTCTGGGCTGTAGGCAAAGACCAGGCGGAAACCGGCAGCCTGAAGGATCTTCTGGACGGTTCCGATGAAGAACTGGAAGAGTGGAAGGACTGACCCTTCTCTTGCATCATCTGCCATTCCGTGGTAAGATGTGCACATGAAAAATACAGATAAAAATATAAAGATACTGATGATGGATTTTTCCGGAATATATGAGGATCAGCAGTTCTGGAGGGGAAAAGAAGTATCCCGGGTGGAGGCCAGGGACATTCCCGGAACCAACTGCTACTGTGATGAGGATGCGATGAATGCCATCCGCAGTCGCATTGCCCCTTATTCTTCCGGGGAGATCCATTTTATTGATTCCGGAAACTATCACTATATGACAAGAATCTGGCTGGAAAAGATATCGGAGCCTTTCTCGCTTCTTGTATTTGACAATCACACGGATATGCAGCCGCCGGCATTCGGAGGTCTGCTTTCCTGCGGAGGATGGATCTACGATTCTGTTATGGAACTTCCATTGCTTAAAAGGGTGATCCTGATCGGCCCGGATGAGGAAGCTTTTTCCAGAGTGGAATCGGAGATTCAGGAAAAGGTGGAATTCTTGAGCAGAGAGAAGCTTCTGGAAATGGAAGAGGCGCAGGTGTGTGCGTTTGTAAGCAAGCATGTGGGAAAGCTGCCGCTGTACATTTCTGTGGATAAAGATGTTCTCTGCAAGGATGATGCGGACACGAACTGGAGCCAGGGGGATATGCGCCTGAATACGATGCTGGAATGTCTGAAGAGAGTCAGAGAAATATGTGCAGAGGGAATCCTGGGCGTGGATATCTGTGGTGAATGTGATGTAGCAGAATCTGGAAACAGCGCCTTGAATGACCGGGCCAATGCTGCATTGCTGGAGTGTTTTCTGTCCGCATACGGGAGCGAAGATCATGACGGAAATAAGAATGAGATAACAGGAGGAAACCGATGAAAAATGAACTTCTTACCATCGGGCCATTTACGGTATACGGTTATGGTCTGATGATCGCCATTGGAATTTTGGCAGGCTGCCTGACTGCAGAATATAGAGCCGGAAAACAGAAGCTTGACAGTGAACAGATCTTTCCAATGATCCTGTGGTGCCTGGTGGGTGGATTTTTCTGTGCAAAGCTTCTCTTCTGGATCACAGAGTGGAAATCAATTGTTCAGGATCCGGGATTTATAATGGAAACTTTAAGCTCCGGTTTTGTGGTGTTTGGCGGTATCATCGGCGGTATACTGACGGGGCTTCTGTATTGCAGGATCAGAAAGCTTGTATTTTTTAAATATGCGGATGTGATCCTGCCATCTGTGGCACTGGCCCAGGGATTTGGACGGATCGGATGTTTCCTGGCGGGCTGCTGTTATGGAAAAGAGACAGAGAGTGTTTTTTCTGTGATATTTCAGAATTCCGAATATGCGCCCAATCACGTGGCGCTGATCCCGACGCAGTTGTATTCCAGCGGACTGGATTTTCTGCATTTTCTTTTGTTGTTGCTGATCGCACGGAACAAAAAAGAAGATGGTCAGGTTACTGCCTGTTATCTGATCTTTTATAGCATTGGACGGTTTGTGATCGAGTTTTTCCGTGGGGATATTATCCGTGGAAGTGTGGGAATTTTGTCGACTTCCCAGTTTATCAGTATTTTTACAGGGATTGCGGGGATCGTGCTGCTGATACGGATCAGGAAAAAAAGAGATAGCAAGAGCAGTGTTTAAATGGATCAGGGAAGTCCCATGTATCAGGAAAAAGTTGGACAATAGTGGTATAAGGACAGGTTTTCGCTGCATACATCTATGAAAAAGGCGAAAGCAGGCCTGTCATGCTCAGAAAAGAAGATTTTGAACCAAATATGAAAACAGAGGATAAGATCCCCGGAGCGCAGACGGAAAATCCGGCACAGAGTCAGCGCTTCGGGGATTTTATCGTGAAATATATGCAGAATGTCCAGGATACTATGGAACTTTTTCCGGGGGCATCTTTTAGGGCGATCAATGAAATTTTCGGGGTTCTTTATGTTCCGCTGGAAAGTATGGGAGAAATTGAGGTCACGGGAACCTCCTATAATTCGATCCCGAAATGTTATACCTACATGGATATGGAGGCAGCAGGGGAATCAGGGATCAACAGGCTGCACGATCACCCTTATCTGAAGCTGCGTGGAAAAGGTACTGCGGTGGCGGTGATCGATTCGGGGATTGATTATCAGAATGAAGTGTTTCGAAATGCAGGCGGCTCCAGAATCGCTTATTTATGGGATCAGTCCATAGAAGAGGAAGAACAAAATCAGTCTGGACGGGAGTTGGAAGCTGAAAATGGAGATGCAGATAATTTGCCGGGGGATGATATAGCAGATACAGAAGTTCCATATGGCAAATTATTCCGGAAAAAGGATATCGACCGGGCACTGGCTTCCGAGGAGCCGTTTGCCATCGTGCCATCCAGAGATACCAACGGCCATGGCACGGCACTGGCGGGTATTGCTGCCGGAAATATGGTACCCGGAGAAAATTTTACCGGAGCAGCGCCGGAGGCAACCCTGATCATCATCAAGGTAAAGCCGGCAAAGCAATATCTCCGGAATTTTTATCTTTATCCTCCGGAGGCAGAAGCTTTTCAGGAAAATGATGTGATGATGGCCATTGCTTTTGCGATTTCCCAGGCCAAAAAGCTGAAGATGCCACTTTCTATCTGCCTGGGGATCGGAAGCAGCCAGGGCGCGCATCTGGGGACCAATGCGTTAAGCCAGTATGTGGACTATGTGGCAAATTTTTCTCAGGTATCCGTATCTGTGGCAGCAGGAAACGAAGGAAATACAAGAAACCACAGTACGGGGATTTTTTCTCAGGGAAGGGAACAGATCGTGACAGAACTCCGTGTAGCGGAAAGAGAGCAGGGCTTTACCATAGAATTCTGGGGAGAACCGCCGGAAATCTATGAGCTTTCCATCCAGTCACCAACCGGTGAGATACTGGAAGTCAGCAGTTCCATAGGTTCCAGAACCCAGGAGCTGTCATTTGTTTTTGTGGAAACAAAGGTGTATGTGAATTATATCTTGATCGAGCGTCAGACCGGATATTCCCTGGTGTATATCCGATTTTTCCATCCGGCGTCCGGTATCTGGAAAATTTTTACCCAGGCAAGAAATCAACAGAACGTACAGTTCCATATATGGCTTCCTGTGGAAGGGCTGATCTCCCAGGATACCTATTTTCTGGAACCATCCCCCTATACCACGGTGACAGCGCCGGGAGACGCCAGGAACAGCATTACGGCAACTGCCTACCAGCATCGTGACGGAAGCATCTACATTGCAGCAGGCAGAGGCTATACGCCAGATGGCATGATAACTCCACATCTGGCAGCTCCTGGCGTTAACGTAAAAGTGCCGCTGGTACGAGGCGACTTTGGAACCCGCTCCGGAACCAGTATATCCGCCGCACAGACCGCCGGCATCGCGGCACTTCTGTTTGAATGGGCGATCATACGGGATAACCAGCCGTTTTTTACCGGGAGCAGCGTGAAATATTATCTGCAGAGAGGCGCAAGAAGAGAAGAAAACATGCAGTACCCAAACCCGGAGTGGGGGTATGGGAAGGTGGATCTGTATCATACCTTTGAACTGCTGACGTGAGAGGATGCGAGCTGGAAAAAATATGAAAAGCAGAAACAGATCATTTCCTTTGGAAAGAGTAGATGCACAAGATGCATAGATATTACATTTGGAAAAATAAAAAAGGATACGAAAGTACTAATTTTGGAAAAAATATTCATATAGATAATTCACTTTGTATCGTGTACTATAAATATATGGAAAAATCATATAATGACACAACAGGGAGGAATTTTACTTATGGAGCTTTCAACTTTGGTAAAAATGTCAAACACTTACGGAAGCAATCCGGCCTATGTTCTGGCAGGAGGCGGTAATACTTCTGTAAAAGACGATACAACACTGTATGTAAAGGGATCCGGTACTCAGCTTGCTACCATTAAGGCAGAGGAATTTGTCAAAATGGACAGAGCCCGTCTGAATGAGATCATGAAAACGGAATATCCGGCGGATGATGTGAAGCGTGAATCTGCATATCTTGCAGATGTAATGGCGGCAGTGACCGATGAGGATAAAACCAAACGTCCCAGCGTGGAAGCACTGCTCCACAATCTGTTTGCCTATACGTATGTCCTGCATGTTCATCCGACACTTATCAATGGACTGACCTGCGGAAAGGGCGCAAAGGCTCTTTGCGAAGAGCTTCTTGGAAAAGATGTACTCTGGATCGATATCTGCAAACCGGGATACACACTTGCCCGCATCTGCTTCGAGAAAATGAATGCCTATAAAGAAGAAACAGGAAAAGATGTGCAGGTTCTTCTGCTTCAGAATCACGGAATTTTTGTTGCGGCTGATACTGTAGAGGAGATCGGCGTTTTATTCGATGGTGTGATCGGAAAGCTGGAAAAGCAGGTAAAGAGAACTGCGGATGTAAGTGATGCAGTTACACCTGAAAAAGAGCAGGCAGCACAGAAGCTTTCCAGTCTGCTTGGACATGCGGTGGAAGTCGTACCGGCTGCGGAGGCGGATCATTTTGTAAAAGATAAAACTGCTGCGGCACCTCTTCTGAAGCCGTTTACTCCGGATCATATTGTATATTGCGGACCTTATCCGTTATTTGTAGAAAATATTGATGAGGCGAAAAATGCGCTGGATGCATTTATGACAGAGCATGATAAAGAGCCAAGACTGATCCTGGTACAGGGCGTTGGCGCATTTATCATGGAAGATGACAAAGGAAAGGCAGCAAAGGCACAGCTTCTGGTAAAGGATGCGATCAAGCTTGCAGTGTATGCAGAGAGCTTTGGCGGCCCGCTGCAGATGACCGATGAGATCACATATTTTATCACACACTGGGAAGCAGAAGCATACCGCAGTAAGAAATAAAAAAGAAAAATATATAGAGAGAAATAAAGAAAATGCATCGGGAACTATCAGGAATTCCCGGTGCATTTTTTATCGAATGACGGATAAACAGTTACTCAGGACAGAGTTACGCAGCAAATGTGGATATTTTTATCCGCATTACCACAAATCTTATTTCCGATACACGAACGCCGGCAGTCCATCCTCGCCAACCGGAACATTTACAGTTCCCTGGATCAGCGGGCGGGCATAGCGGATAAAGTCTTCGGTGACATCGGAGCCGTCTTCTGTGATCCATTCCACAGGGACCGTCTTTTCTTCGTTGCAGATAACGTTGACATCCTCCAGTGTACATTTCATGGAGTACGGAGAATCACTCTGACGTTTAAATGCGATCATCTTTCCGGTTTCGCCGTTCAGGGCAGCCTGTACACCAAATTCACCGGCGAGGATGCCTTCTTGCTGGTCTGTTCCGGCGAGCATAGCTGCAGAGCAGCGCTGGCTTACATTGAGCTCTACGGAGCGGGCTTTGACACCAAGACGGCTGCGTACAAGATTCTCAAGATATTTACCGCAGCCAGCAAGCATCTTGTGACCGAAGGCGTCGGTTCCGGCAGCGCTGTCGTATTCGCAGATGAAAGTGCCGTCTTTATCATGGATTCCCTCAGATACACAGACTACGACGTTGCAGTTTTTCTCGAAGGCAGCATGAACTTTCTGGAGAAATTCTTCTACATCGAAATCGGTTTCCGGAAGATAAATGAGAAGCGGATTGTCTCCAACGTATTTCCGGGCAAGGGCAGCAGCTCCGGTGAGCCAGCCTGCGTGACGTCCCATGATCTCGATGATAGTGACGGATTTTTTCTCATAGACACAGGCGTCCAGGGTGATCTCACGGACGGTGGAGGCTACGTAGCGGGCAGCACTTCCGAATCCGGGAGTATGGTCGGTGTTTACAAGATCGTTATCAATGGTCTTCGGCTCACCGAGGATACGGATGTCGCTGCCGATCTTTTCAGCATAGCGGGAAAGCTTGCTGACGGTATCCATGGAATCGTTGCCGCCGATATAAAAGAACCAGCCGATGTTCATCTCCTCGAATTTCTGAAAAAGCTTCGGATAAACCGGATCCTCCAGGGATTCCGGAAGCTTGTAACGGCAGGAGCCAAGGTAAGCGCCGGGGGTCCAGGTAAGAGCGAGAAGCTGCTCTCCCGGAAGTGCTTCCTGGAAATCAAGGACTGTTCCGTTTAAAAATCCCTCAATGCCGTTGACCATACCATAAACATGGTCAATCTCTTCTGTATGTTTAAGTGCTTCAGATACCACACCGTAAAGACTGCTGTTGATAGCTGCGGTCGGTCCGCCGGACTGTCCTGCGATAAGGTTCTTTTTTGACATTCTGATACCTCCTGGGTGTTGTTTTTTTATATTGTAACAGAAATAGGAGAAGATAACATCTAAAAAAATCACCTTTTTTATAAAAAAATTACTCTATACAAATAATTATATCATAGTAAAATAGTAGTATAGATAGAGAAAAGAGGTGAAAAAAACGATGACAGTAAAAAAAGTACAGTTTGAGAGCATGGATGAAGTGAACCGTTTTCTTGATGTGACGGAGCATTTTCCGTTTGCAGTGGATCTGAAAAGGGGAAGCAGAACGGTAAATGGCAAATCCATTCTTGGAGTTGCATCCATTGGCCTTGGAAGAGAGATGGACTTTTGTGCACATGTGCCGGAGCTTGCGCCGGAGATCACATCCAGTCTTGGTTTTTGCATGAGGTAGGTTTAAGAGGGGAAAAAATAAATAATGGTTGATCGATGGTGAATGAGGATATCGTAAGGTCGCAGAGGCGATGGTCGGTATTCTCATTTTTTATAGATGACAAATGTGAGTATTTAGAAAAAAATCTAAATACTTATTGACTGGGAAATCCGAAAATGCTATATTCTATTTAGAAATATTTCTAAATACTATCAAAAAGGAAGAAGATATACACGATGGCGTTTGCGGAAACCTTCAAGGCACTTTCGGATCCTGTGCGGAGAGAAATCCTGCAGCTTCTGAAAAACGGGAAAATGTCAGCCGGTGAGATCGGAGGACATTTTGACATGACAGGTGCAACCATATCCTATCATCTGAAAATTTTGAAGAAAGCAGATCTTGTGTGGGAAACGAAGGTGAAGAATTTCGTGTATTACGAACTGAATACCACAGTTGTAGAGGAGCTGCTTCTGTGGCTCAGTGATCTGAAAGGGGGAAAGAATGATGAAAGGTGAAGAAAGAAAAGAGTTTCTGAAGGAATATAAAATGTCCCTGATCTCCGGGAGTATCCTTACGATCTCACCGTCACTGGCAGGGATCCTGCTGTGGAACCGTCTGCCGGAGAAGATCGCAACACATTTTGATCAGCACAATCTGGCCAACGGCTGGAGCAGCAAGCCGATGGCAGTTTTTGGAATTCCATTTCTGCTTTTGTTGATCCATCTGTTTTGCGTGTTTTTTACAGCCAATGATCCAAAGAGAAAAAATATCAACAGGCGTATTTTTACCATGGTCCTGTGGCTGGTTCCGGTGGTGTCTGTGATCACCTGCATGTCAATCTATGGTCTTGCTCTGGGTATGGACATTGATATAGGTGTGATCGTGAATATCATGGTGGGGATCATGTTTATCATTCTCGGAAATTACGTTCATAAGGTGAAACAGAATTATACAGTGGGAATGAAGCTTCCCTGGACCTTGAACAGTGAGGAGAACTGGAACCGTACCAACCGTATGACAGGCTGGATACTGATCCTGTCGGGACTGCTTTTTCTTATGAATTCGCTGCTCCTGAAAACGGAAATTGTTTTTGCGGTAATTTTGCTGGTCATCCTTGTGCCAATGATCTATTCATTTATTCTTTATAAAAAGGGAATCTGAGAAAAAAATTTCGGACCGTCACTGTCAGAAAAAAGGCAGTGGCGGCTTCTTTTTTATCAAAAAATAATGTTCAAACAAAGCGGTACGTGATATGATAATGTCATACAAAAGCATTTCCTCGAACACTATAAACAGACAGCAGACAGGAGGGATCATTATGACAGAATTAAGCCGTTTTCAAAAAGATGTGGAAGTTGCTGCCACTGCTCTTGAAATGCGGGCGGAGAACGAGGATGCCAAAGAAGAGGCCATTCATCTTTACCGGAAATTCGGAAGTACCAAGCAGGAGCCGCTGCGGCTGGCAGTTGCCCTGCGGGGATATTTTCTGGAGGAAGGTGTGGAGGAAGAGGAACGCGCGCATTATGGAGCATATCTTAAGAAAAGGATCCGTCCGGCTGTGGAACGCCTGATCCTGGAAGATGACTGGGAAAAGATCGAGAAGCTTTATGAGAACGAATGGTTTGGGGAACAGGAGCTGGAGGTGTTCCTGAAACTGGCTGAAGAGTGGAGGAGACCTGCAGCGCTGATGGGACTTCTCCATTTGAAAAAAGCAAATTATGGATTTAAAGAGAAGAAATTCGAGCTGTGATTTTTTCAGGAAATCGGGAATGGAGGCGGATTCGGTGGAACGGAGGCAGGAAGAGCTTGGAATACATATCCTGGAAAATATAAGGAACGAACTGTACTACTATTTTCCATATCTGGACGGTGCTTTTGCCTGCATTTCCGGGAAGGGCTCAGAGCAGACCGGAACTATTGGAACAGATGGAGCTTTTTTTCTTTTTTCCCCGGAATATCTTCTGAAGCTTTATGTAAAAAAGCCGGAGGCAGTGCGAAGAGGTTATCTTCATATGCTGCTGCACTGTCTGTATCTGCACCTTTTTCGGGAGGATCAGGAGGACAGACGCTTATGGAACCTGGCCTGTGATATTGCGGTGGAACAGATCATTTCCAGGGAAAAGATCCCGATTCTGGAGACAGGCGGCGATGCGAAAAAAATCCGTGAAAAGGTTTTTCATATTCTGGGAGACAGGTCGGATTCCGCAGAAAAGATATGCCGGAAGCTGAAGGAACAGGCTTTTCCGTTTCACCTGGAAGAACTGGAGGAAGCCTTTCATTTTGATGATCACACCCTGTGGGACACCTGCACAGGAGAAAAAGGAAAAAGAACAAAGGAAAAATGGAACAAGCTTCTTTCCTATACTGCCGCAAACCGTCAGGATCACCGGAAACGGCGGGGATGCCAGAAAGGGGACCAGAAGGAAGAGGCAGGAACGGTAAGATCCGGAAGATACGATTACAAAAAGTTTCTCCGTCAGTTTTCTGTGCTGCGGGAAGAGGTGGAGCTGGATACGGAAAGCTTTGATTATATTTTTTATAATTACGGGATGGAGCATTATGGAAATCTTCCGCTGATCGAGCCGCTGGAATATAAGGAAGTGAACCGTCTGGAGGAGCTGGTGATCGCCATTGATACTTCCGGCTCCTGTGATGGAGAGACTGTGCGGAGATTCCTTGGAGAAACGTATTCCATTCTCAGTGAAAAAGAGAATTTTTTCCATAAAATGAAGGTGTACCTGATCCAGTGTGACTGCTGTATCCAGGATGTTAAGGTGATCCATTTCGAGGAAGAATGGAAGGAATACAGCAAAAATATCACCATACAGGGACGGGGCGGAACGGATTTCCGGCCGGTGTTCCGGTATGTGAAGGAGCAGCAGGAGAAAAAAGAAATCCGCAGTCTTAAGGCTCTGATCTATTTTACAGACGGGGATGGGATATATCCCGGAAGCAAACCGGATTATGAGACGGCCTTTGTATTTTTACATAAAACAGAAAAAATGGAGCTTGTTCCGCCCTGGGCGATCCGGCTTGTGGCAGAGCAGGAAGGAGTGCGTTACAGAACATGAACATAAAAGAGGCAAAAGAAGAGATCAAACATACCTTACTGGCTTACAACCGGAAGGATGCAGCCGGACGCTACACATTTCCCAAACTCCGGCAGCGTCCCATCCTGCTTATGGGGCCTCCCGGAATCGGGAAAACAGCGATCATGGAGCAGGTGGCAGAGGAATGTAATGTAGGTCTGGTAGCCTATACCATTACCCATCATACAAGACAGAGTGCGGTAGGACTGCCAAGGATCGTGACCCGGTGCTACAATGGAAAAGAGGTCAGCATCACAGAGTATACCTTAAGCGAGATCATTGCTTCTGTGTATGATTGTATGGAACGTACCGGAAAGAAGGAGGGAATCCTGTTTATCGATGAGATCAACTGTGTCTCCGAGACACTGGCGCCTACCATGCTGCAGTTCCTTCAGAACAAGACCTTCGGAAGCCACAGCGTGCCGGAAGGATGGCTGATCGCGGCAGCAGGAAATCCTCCGGAATATAATAAATCGGTCCGGGAGTTTGATATTGTAACACTGGACCGTGTGCGGAGGATGGATATCGAGGCAGATCTTGAGGTGTGGATGGAGTATGCCTGGAAAAAGGAGATCCACGGATCGATCCTGGCTTATCTCGGCATGAAAAAGGATCATTTTTATTCTGTGGAGAATACAGTGGACGGGAAATTCTTCGTGACAGCAAGGGGCTGGGAAGACCTGTCTGAGATCCTGAAGGCTTATGAGGAGCTGGGCGTGGAGATCACAGAGAATCTGGTCGGGGAGTATTTATGCAGAGAGGAGATCGCAAGAAGCTTTTTTGCCAGCTATCAGCTGTACCGGAAGTACGGAGAGGACTATGGCCTGGAACGTCTGCTTTCCGGAGAGATGCCGGAGGAGGAACAGCAGAAAAAGGTAAAAATGGCGAAGGATGCTTCCTTTGAGGAACGCTTCCTTGTGACAGGGCTTCTGCTTGACGGTCTGAACGGAAGGTTTCTGACCTATGAGAAGATGGATGGTGAGACAGGTGCTGTTTATCAGGAACTTCTGCATCTGAAAGCTTTTCTTCAGGATAAAAAGGACATGACAGCGCTGGATGAATTTACAGATATGAAGAAGAAAAGTCTGGCTGTCCGTCTGGAGGCGGAGCTTCTCACCGCAGATCAGCAGACTACGGAAGAGCTTGTGATCCGCACTCTGGAGGAATTCAGCCTTACCATCCGAAAGGAGCATATCACAGAAACAGAGGCTGGCTTTGAACGGATCCGGCAGCTGTTTACGGAAATGGCGGAGAAGAGAAAAGCCTGTGCGAAAAAGATCAGCGGGGAGCTGGAACAGGCATTTAGATTTATGAAGGAATGCTTCGGGGACGGACAGGAAACGGTGCTTTTTGTCACCGGATTGACCAGGAACAGCCATGCGGCGGCCTTTATCCGGGAGTATGGCTGTGATCCTTATTTTGCCTGTAGTGAGAAGCTTCTTTACCGGAAGCAGGAGAAAAAGCTTCAGGAGGAATGTGCGTCGCTATTAGAAATATGAATGATCCCTTAACGAATACTTATGACTGAAAGGGGCCTGACATCTTGACAGGAGGGCTTGTGAGGTGATACGGTAACGGTGTCGAAAACAAAAATCAAATAACCGAATGATGAGGTGTGAGAACATGCAGGAATTAAAACCAATCAAAGAAGGTAAAGTACGTGAGATCTATGACAATGGAGACAGTCTGATCATGGTTGCAACAGACCGTATCAGCTGCTTTGACGTAATTCTGAATAACGAAGTTACAAAGAAAGGTGCTGTACTGACCCAGATGTCCAAATTCTGGTTTAACATGACTGAGGACATTCTTCCGAACCACATGATCTCTGTAGATACCAAGGATATGCCGGAGTTTTTCCAGCAGGAGAAATTCGAAGGAAAATCCATGATGTGCCGTAAACTGAACATGCTGCCGATCGAGTGTATCGTACGTGGATACATCACAGGAAGCGGCTGGGCAAGCTACAAGGAGAACGGCACTGTATGCGGCATCAAGCTTCCAGAGGGACTGAAGGAATCCGACAAGCTGCCTGAGCCGATCTACACACCATCTACCAAGGCTGAGATCGGTGATCACGATGAGAATATTTCCTTTGAGCAGAGTATCGATCATCTTGAGAAATACTTCCCGGGAAAAGGACGCGAGTATGCAGAAAAGCTTCGTGACAACACCATTGCTCTTTACAAAAAATGTGCAGAGTATGCACTCAGCAAGGGAATCATCATTGCAGATACAAAATTCGAGTTTGGTCTTGATGAGGACGGAAACATGGTCATCGGTGATGAGATGCTGACACCGGACAGCTCCCGTTTCTGGCCGGCAGAAGGCTACGAACCAGGACATGGTCAGCCATCCTTTGACAAACAGTTTGCACGTGACTGGCTGAAAGCCAATCCGGACAACGACTGGACACTTCCGCAGGAGATCGTTGACAAGACTATTGAGAAATATCTCCAGGCATACAAAATGCTTACAGGAAAAGAACTGGCCTGAAAATAACAGCAGCTCTGAAATAGAACATACCTTACAAGCCGCTTCGGATGCCCATTCCGAGGCGGCTTTTTTCTGTATAAAACAGGACAAAAACAAAACGGTTGCAAGAAAACGGAGGGATATTTATAATAAATACAGAAACCAGATGATCCTGACAGATTTAAAGGAGTGTGATTATGAGCAGGAAAAACAAGGTGAAAAAGAAAAAAACAGTTGGAGATCATATTCTGACGATCGTTCTGATCGTGGCAATCTGTATTTTCTGTTATGCAGCTTTTAACCTTTATCATATTTATACAGAATATAAAAAAGGAACCGATGAATATAACAGCATTTCCGAAATGGCAGTGACAGAACGTGATCCGGACCAGGTGGAAGAGATAGATCAGCCGGATGAACAGCCTGTAGCACCTGTGAGCATTGATTTTGATTCTCTCAGGAGTATCAATGAGGATGTGATCGGCTGGATCTATATGGAAGCATTGCCTGAGATCAGTTATCCGGTGGTACAGGGAGAGGATAATAATTTTTATCTGCACCAGACATATGAGAAAAATTATAATTTTGCGGGAACGATCTTTATTGATTATGAGAACAAAAGAGATTTCAGCGATTGTAATACCCTGGTGTACGGACACAACATGAAGAATGGTTCCATGTTTGGAATGCTGAAAAAGTACAGAGCGGATGAGACGCTTTATAATACCAGCAAATATTTCTGGATCCTCACACCGGAAAAAGATTACCGGTATGAGATCATTGCAGCGTATACGACTTCTGTAAACAGCGATACGTATACCTTATTTAAAGGACCTGGCAAAGAGTTTCTGGAATATGAGAAAAAAATGTTCCAGAATTCGGAGATCAGAACAGATGCCACTGCAAGTGAAGCCAATGTGAAGGATAAGATCGTTACATTATCAACCTGTACCGGCAATCAGGCAACACGTTTTGTGGTACAGGGAAAAAGAGTGAATGCGGTGAATCCACAGTAGAGCTTTTGCGGATAAGTTTGGGAGGAAATGATATGGGAAATGAGATAGAAAAATTACAAAAGATCATTGATGAGAGCAGAAATATTGTATTTTTCGGCGGCGCAGGTGTTTCAACAGAAAGCGGGATCCCGGATTTTCGAAGCCAGGACGGACTGTATAACCAGAAATATGATTACCCGCCGGAGACGATCTTAAGCCATACATTTTTTATGCGAAAACCTGAGGAATTCTTTAAATTTTACAGAGATAAGATGCTTTGTGATACTGCAAAACCGAATGCGGCACATCTTAAGCTGGCGGAGATGGAGCAAACAGGAAAGCTGAAGGCTGTGATCACTCAGAATATCGATAATCTTCACCAGATGGCAGGAAGTAAAAAGGTCCTGGAGCTTCACGGAAGCGTTTACCGAAATCATTGTGTGAAATGCGGGAAATCCTATGATTTTAAATATATGAAGGAATCGAAAGGTGTTCCGCGGTGCAGCTGCGGCGGCATGATCAAGCCGGATGTGGTCCTTTATGAGGAAGGACTGGATGACTATACGATCCAGGAATCAGTAAGAGTGATCTCAGAGGCGGAGGTGTTGATCATCGGGGGAACTTCTCTGGCGGTATATCCGGCAGCAGGTCTGATCGATTATTTCCGGGGAAATCATCTGGTGGTGATCAACAAGGCACCGACACCGAGGGATAAATATGCGGATCTTCTTATTAAAGAACCGATCGGGCAGGTGTTTTCTCAGATAAGAGTCTGAAAATATGGGAACCTGGGATGATCTGCAAATTAAAAATGAGGAGTATCAAATGGGATTAAATTATGAAGTTGGAGATATTGTCACACTGAAGAAGGCTCATCCCTGTGGCAGTAAAGAATGGGAGATCCTTCGCGTAGGAGCGGATTTTCGCCTGAAATGCAAGGGCTGCGGACATCAGATCATGGTGGCACGTAAGCTGGTTGAGAAAAATACACGAGATTTGAAAAAAATTGAAAAAAATTAAATTTATGCTTTACATCACGGGAGAGATGTGCTAGAATCAACAATCGTGATATATTTCATATCCTTGCTCTTTGACAGGCAAAGGGCCAAAAGACCATAAGGAGGTTAAGACAAGCATGAACAAGTACGAGTTAGCATTAGTTGTGAGCGCTAAGCTTGAGGACGAAGCACGTGACGCTGTAGTTGAGAAAGCAAAAGGCTACATCACACGTTACAACGGCGTGATCACAGAAGTTGAAGAATGGGGTAAGAAGAAATTAGCTTACGAGATTCAGAAAATGCATGAAGGCTTCTACTATTTTATTCAGTTTGAAGCAGATTCTCAGTGCCCGGCGGAGATCGAGAGACATGTCCGCATCATGGACAATGTATTAAGATACCTGGTTGTCAAGAAAGAGGCATAATTTTTGCAGCGGATTTTTGAAAACACCATTAAGAACCTGTTCAGTTAAGTGAAATCATAAGAGAGGTAGAACGATGAACAAAGTAATATTAATGGGACGCTTGACAAGAGATCCTGAGGTAAGATATTCCGCAGGAGAAAATGCCCTGGCAATCGCCAGATATACACTGGCAGTTGATCGCAGATTCCGTCGTGACGGAGAGGCAAGTGCTGATTTTATCAGCTGTGTTTCTTTCGGACGTACAGCAGAATTTGCGGAAAAGTATTTCAGACAGGGACTGAAAATTGCAGTTACGGGACGTATCCAGACAGGAAGCTATACGAACCGTGAGGGACAGAAGGTTTATACGACAGAGGTTGTTGTTGAGGATCAGGAATTTGCTGAGAGCAAAGCATCAAGCGACAGCTATGCAGCAGCTCATCCGAGAACAGAGGCAGCACCTGCAACGTCTATGCCGAGTCCGAGCGCAGCAAGCGCCGACGGCTTCATGAACATTCCAGATGGAATTGATGAGGAGCTGCCGTTCAATTAGAACATCTGATCAAGACAGATGAGACGAATAAGATAGGAGGAAACAATCATGGCTTACAATAGAGGCGAGAGACCAGATTCTCCGATGAAGAGAAGAGGCGGACGCAGAAGAAAAAAAGTTTGTGTATTCTGCGGTAAAGAGAATAACGAGATCGATTACAAGGATGTAGCAAAGTTAAGAAAGTATGTTTCCGAGAGAGGTAAAATTCTCCCGAGAAGAATTACAGGTAACTGTGCGAAACATCAGAGAGCACTGACAGTTGCTGTTAAGAGAGCACGTCATATGTCCCTGATGCCATACGTTCAGGACTAATTCTGATCTTATACGGGGTCGTTGCGAAACAGATGAGTAGTCATCTGGAGGCAGCGGCCCTGTTTTTTTTATGAGCAAAACAGATTTTATCATTGCTATGGAATTATAATAAGGAATCTGGTATAATGTTAAATAACTTGTGGGTTAAATTACATTAAGAACAGGAAAAAGCAATGAACAACAAAGTTAAATTCAAGGGGCCTATGAAACACTTCATGCGCTGGCCGCTGTACCTTTCGGTCCTGGTCGTGCTGCTGGACCTGCTGGTGTTTATTGTAAGTGTAAAGGCCGGAATTCTGGTGTCTGTAGGTACTGTGATCTATATTTTTATCGCAGTACAGCTTTTTCGATATCACAAACCGCTGATCATCAATGATATGATCGCATTTGCCAATCAGTATGATGTGGTAGAAAAGCGGATGCTGGAAGAACTGGCGCTTCCTTATGTCATTATGGATATGGAAGGCCGCATGATCTGGTCCAACCGTATTTTTTCAGAGATCACGGGGAGAGATCAGTTTTATAAAAAAAATATCAGCACAGTTTTCCCGGATATTACTTCGGACAAGCTTCCTGTAGCCGATGAACCGGAAATTTCTGAGATGAGTATACATTTCGGGGATCGGATCTATCGGGTTTCCATGCAGCGGGTGACTATGGGTGAAGTAGTCAGCCATGCGGATATTTTGGAGAATATGTCCCAGAATGTCAGTCTGATCGCCATGTATCTTTATGATGAAACAGAACTTAAGGAATACATCCAGAAAAATGAGGATAACAAGCTTGTTGTAGCACTGGCTTATCTGGATAATTATGAAGAAGCACTGGAGAGCGTGGAGGATGTGAGAAGATCTCTGCTTATCGCACTGATCGACCGAAAGATCACCAAGTATTTTTCCAACTTTGACGGCCTTGTGAAGAAACTGGAGAAAGATAAATATCTTCTGATCATGCGCCAGAGTTCACTGGAAACACTGAAGGAACAGCGTTTTCATATCCTGGATGAGGTTAAGACGGTTAACATCGGAAATGAAATGGCTGTGACATTAAGTATCGGAATCGGTCTGAATGCTTCTACGTATATCCAGAATTACGAATATGCCAGAATTGCCATTGAGATGGCACTGGGCCGTGGCGGTGATCAGGTAGTGATCAAAAATGAAAATAATATTACCTACATTGGCGGCAAGGCACAGCAGATGGAGAAATCAACCCGAGTGAAGGCACGAGTGAAGGCTCAGGCTCTGAAGGAATTTATGAGCACCAAGGATCGAGTGGTGGTTATGGGACACAAGATCACAGATGTGGATGCTCTGGGAGCTGGGATCGGTATTTACCGTGCCGGTAAGACTCTTGGTAAGCCGGTGCATATTGTGATCAATGATCCGACCACATCCATTCGGCCGCTGATGAGTGGATTTATGGAGAATCCGGATTATGAGCCGTCCATGTTTGTGGACAGTAATCAGGCCAAAGAACTGGTGGATAACAATACGGTAGTAATTGTGGTGGATACCAACAAGCCAAGCTATACCGAATGCCAGGATCTTCTCTATATGACAAAGACCATTGTGGTATTGGATCATCACCGCCGCGGCAGCGAGGTGATTCAGAATGCAGTTCTGTCCTATGTGGAGCCATATGCATCCTCAAGCTGCGAGATGATCGCAGAGATCCTGCAGTATTTTGCAGACGGGCTGAAGCTTCGAAGTATTGAGGCGGACTGTATTTATGCGGGTATCATGATCGATACCAACAACTTTACAACAAGAGCGGGTGTGCGTACCTTTGAGGCAGCAGCATTCCTGCGCAGATGCGGAGCAGATGTGACACGTGTACGTAAGATGCTCCGGGATAATATTGATTCCTATAAGGCGAGAGCGGAGGCAGTTCGTACTGCGGAGATCTACAGAGATTATTTTGCCATTGCAAGATGTCCGAGTGAAGGTCTGGAAAGTCCTACCGTTGTAGGAGCACAGGCGGCCAATGAGCTGCTCAATATCGCAGGAGTCAAGGCATCTTTTGTTCTTACCAGCTATAATAATGAGGTTTACATCAGTGCCAGAGCCATTGATGAAGTGAATGTACAGGTCATGATGGAACGGATGGGCGGCGGCGGACATCTGAATATTGCCGGTGCACAGGTGAAAGACACTATGGATGAGACCGAAAGAATGCTGAAAGAAATTATAGACCAGTTATATCAGGAAGGGGACAAATAGAAATGAAAGTAATTCTTCTGGAAGATGTTAAATCCCTGGGTAAAAAGGGACAGATCGTAAATGTAAGTGACGGATATGCAAGAAACATGATCCTGCCCAAAAAGCTTGGTGTTGAAGCTACATCCAAGAATCTCAATGACCTGAAACTCCGTAAGGCAAATGAAGAAAAGGTTGCACAGGAAAACCTGGACGCTGCCAAGGCATTTGCAGAGGAGCTTTCCACAAAGGAGGTTATCCTTACTCTGAAGGTAGGTGAAGGCGGAAGAACATTCGGTTCTGTATCCTCAAAAGAAATCTCAGAGGCAGCCAAAAAACAGCTGAATCTTGATATCGATAAGAAAAAGCTCCAGCTGGAGAATCCGATCCGTAACCTGGGTGTTACCAATGTTCCGGTACGACTTCATCCAAAGGTAACCGGAAGTCTCAAAGTCTGGGTAAAAGAGGCGTAATCAATGGAAGAAGCACTGATCAAGAGGATTCTACCTCACAGTATTGAGGCAGAGCAGTCAGTGATCGGATCCATGATCCTGGATCGTGATGCGATCCTGGTGGCTTCCGAGATCCTGACCAGTGATGATTTTTATCAAAAACAATATGGCATCATTTTTGATGCCATGGTGGAGCTCTGCAATGAAGGACAGCCGGTAGATCTGATCACTCTGCAGAATCGTCTCAAGGAGAAAGAGCTTCCGCCGGACATCAGCAGTATGGAATATGTCCGTGATCTGATCGCAGCAGTTCCTACATCAGCCAATGTGAAATACTATGCCAATATCGTAAGCGAAAAGGCAGTTCTCCGTCGGCTGATACGGACTACGGAAGAAGTTGCCAATGCCTGTTATCTGGAAAAGGACAGTACGGAAACCATACTTGAGGAATCCGAGAAAAAGCTGTTTAATATTTTGCAGAGAACAAATGGCAGCGATTATGTGCCGATCCAGCAGGTTGTGTTGAATGCAGTCAGCAATATTGAGAAGGCTTCCAAGCTGAAGGGCTCCGTTACCGGGATCCCGACCGGATTTGTGGATCTGGATTATAAGACTTCCGGTATGCACGCGTCCGATCTTGTACTGATCGCAGCTCGACCTTCCATGGGAAAAACTGCCTTTGTATTGAATATTGCCCAGTATATGGCGTTTCGTAAAGATGTGACCGTGGCTATTTTCAGTCTGGAGATGTCCAAGGAGCAGCTGGTAAACCGTCTTCTTGCTATGGAATCTCACGTGGATTCCCAGAATCTCCGTACCGGAAATCTGAAAGATGAGGACTGGACGAAGCTGGTAGAAGGAGCGGATATTATCGGTGGCTCCAATCTTATTATTGATGATACACCTGGAATCTCCATTGCGGAGCTTCGTTCCAAATGCAGAAAATATAAGCTTGAGCATAATCTGGGGATCATCATGATCGATTATCTTCAGCTGATGAGCGGAAGTGGAAAATCGGATTCCAGACAGCAGGAAATTTCAGATATTTCACGATCGCTGAAAGCGTTGGCAAGAGAGATCGATGTACCGGTAATTGCGTTATCACAGCTTAGCCGTGCAGTGGAACAGAGACCGGATCACAGACCAATGCTTTCAGATCTTCGAGAGTCCGGAGCTATTGAGCAGGATGCGGATGTGGTCATGTTTATCTATCGAGATGATTATTATCACAAAGATACCGAGAAGAAAGACATTGCGGAAATTATCATAGCCAAGCAGAGAAACGGCCCGATCGGAACTGTGGAGCTGGTATGGCTGCCGAGATATACCCAGTTTGTAAATATGAAAAAATAGAGCCGTGCAGACGGTAAATGAAAGGCTGTCAGGATGAAAGCTTATAGTTATCCTGATGGCCTTTTGTATTTTTGTCTGTGTGATCGTGGAGTTCGGGATGCTATGGATATAGGCAAAGAGTCATATTTGGTAAAATTATGTCAACCGATTATTCTTGCTATTTCCTGATCTCAGGGGTTATACTGTAGACAGCAGCAGTGAATCTCTATATAAGGGGGCGTTCACAATGGAAAAAAGATATACAGTCAGACAGGCCGTAACACTGACCGGAGTGAAATCTTATGTCCTGCGTTACTGGGAGGAAGAACTGGAGCTTCGGATCGGACGCAATGAACTGGGACATCGCTATTATACACCGTTTGATATCCAGCTTTTTCTTAAAATAAATGAGCTGAAAAGTAAAGGACTTCAGTTGAAAGCAATCCGTACACTGATCCCACCGGAGGCAAGAAAGGCAGATACACCGGATTTTTCAGAATCTGGTATCAGGATCCTGGATGGAGAAGCTGTTGAGCTTGAAGATATCCCAATGAAAAAAACGGGATCTGAAAAGGAGTTCATGGAAAAAACGGAATCCGGGAATACAGAGAAGTGCGGAGCAGATAACGATAAGATACTGGAGTTTCAGGAAATCATGGAACGCCTGATCCGTGAGGAAATGCAGAGAAAGAAAGAAGGAGAGTACCGGTGTCGTTCTCTGGATGAAGCGATCCGCAGGCAGCAGCAGGCAAGAAGAGAAGCGGCAGCTTCCTGTGAGGGAAAAAAGAATAAAAAAAACAGAAAAGGCTGCCGGTAAACCGGCAGCCTCATTCATTATAGCAGCTTATCAAGCTAATGATGCATTACTCAGCAGAGATAGCACCAACTGGACAGGCCTCAGCGCATGTTCCGCAGTCAACACAAGCGTCTGCGTCGATTACATAATGCTCGTCTCCCTGAGAAATAGCCTCGTTCGGGCACTCACCCTCACATGTTCCACAGCTAACGCACTCGTCAGAAATTACATATGCCATAATTGATATCCTCCTTTTAAATTGTGTATTGTATGTATCCCCTACCAGGGATTCTATTCCCATTCTAATATATCTGCATAAAGAATACAAGTATAAATTTATAAACAAAACTGAAAATTCGTAACCCGTTGATTCCATTCCGGATTCGTATTATAATAGCAGAACGGAATGAAATATTTCGATAAAACAGTAAAGGAGAATACAATCATGGCAAAAGTTACAAAGAGCATGCTGATCGGAGAACTGCTCACTGTAGACCCGAATATCGCACCGATCCTGATGAGAGCAGGAATGCATTGTCTTGGCTGCCCGTCTTCACAGATGGAATCTCTGGAAGAAGCAGCAATGGTCCATGGCCTGGACGCAGATGTCCTCGTAGCTCAGATCAATGATTTTCTTGGTGAGTAATAAACAGAAGCTTTTTTGCTGAAACAAAAGGACCGCTGTCGGGAAATGCAGATCATATGGATCGCATTCCGACAGCGGTTTGTTTGTCTGTAGGATATTTGGTTTGTCAGATATTCAGAAGCTTCTGAAGTGCATGATCAGCGATCAGTGCACAGTGCTCTCTGAGGTAGGCTTCACCGGCTGGTGTGAATGCGCGGCCGATGCCATACTCGGAAAGGATATTGCAGACCTTGTTAAATTCTTCAGGTGTACAGTCTGACTGATGAAGTACCAGCTGATAGACACCGTCTTCTCCTTCACGATAGAGAGTATTATCACCGGTAAAGAAACCATTCATACCATGAGATGCGGCAATAACATCATCCAGCCCCGGGAAAGAGTACAGGCGTATAAGCTTTACAGAACTCTCAGCCGGCTGCTGTGATGCATCCGGAGTTTCTGTTGCCTGAGGGGCGGAAGTTTCCGCCCTTTTTTCTTCCGGTTTCTGTGAAAGATCCTTAAGCTTGGATTCACAGAGCTTCTGGAAGATATCGATGATATTGTCAGCGCCATCGATCTCTACGGTATCGGAAGGTTTGTTGCCCTTGAAGGGTGCAAATTTGGAAAAACGTGTATCCAGTTCTTCAGGATCTTCCACTTTAGTGATAATGAGGATAATACTTTCGGCATTGACAGGAATAGCCTCAATCATCAGAGGAATATTATCTGCTTCAAAACCAAATTGTATCTGTGCCTGCTGCATCATATCACGAAAGAGACGTTTGGCTTTTTCGGTACCGTATGCAAGTTCGCTGATACGGATCTGATGACTGTCCAGATCTTCTTTCGTCAGGGTACAGCGGATCTGATTTTCATTGATTTTTTCTATTTTCATATGATCACATCCTATAGGTAAATAAATTTAATCTTTTACATACTGTATTATATAACAGTTATACACAAGATGTAAAGATGTAGAAACCGGAGAAAAAAGAAAATTTCTGATTCTTTTATAAAAGACTTGCATCTGAAGGGAAATCAGGTATAATGAAAAGCAGAAAAGCTGTCTCCTCCCGGAAGCAAGAAGACAGTAACGATAACTTAAAGTCATATTTTTCTGAAGATAAGGATTCTGTGTGAAATTCATCGGCGAGTCTGTCGGTACACAGAGAAATTTTCCCCCATTTTATTATTTATATTTTATTACAAGTATCATCCTAACAGGGAAGTTGCAGCTTTTCGAGAACCATTGCTGGTGTTTTCTGAAAATCTAACCAGGAAAGGAGGTCGGGATACGCCAAATATATCACAGGAAAAAAAGAAATCCGCAAAACCCCTTCGAAGGGAGCTGGAGCTTTATCGTGAGAACGGAGTTTCTCTTTATCTCAATGGAGCACCAAGCACTCCGAAAAAAATCGCAAAAGCCTGTCAGATTGCGGAAAACGGGGTCTATATGCGGGATTATACGGAAGATGAAGACGGCCATATCGCCTGTGTAAGCTTTGATCTTATTCGCAAAGAATGACCGTACATAAGAAAAAACGGTTCCCCGGATAACGATCATCCCCTGCACTCATGCATACCATGCGGGGAACCGAAATTCTAAAGAAATTGTGAAAAATTATTAAAAGTCGATTTTTATAACGAAATGTAGACAAGATATGTTATAATGAAACAAATTATGACATTTTATACCGAAAGGAAAAAAACATGATAAAAAAACACATACCGGTCCTTGTGGTAGGTCTGCTGATCGTTCTGGTCGCTCTTGCCGGAGGGGCTGTTTACGGGATCAATAAGCTTATACCAAGCAGGAAACAGATGGATCTGACAGAATACTACGGCCAGAATGCAGACGGTGAGGCTGCGTTGATACTTGGAACTGAGAAACTGGAAGAGAAGGCACTTATCTCAGGAGAAGATGTATATCTTCCGCTGGATGTAGTGAACGGATATTTGAATCAGAGATATTACTGGGATAGCGAAAACAAGAAGATACTGTATGCAACACCATCCAGTCTCACAGAGGAAACGGCTTCAGATAAGGCAGACGGAAACGTGTGGCTGAAGGATGACACGGTTTATCTGAAACTGGATTATGTAAAAAAGTATACAGATATCGATTCTTATATAGAGCAGGATCCTGCAAGGGTTGCGATACAGTACAAATTTACCAATGTGGAGACCGTGACCACGAAGAAAGATACCGTGATCCGTTACCGGGGCGGGATCAAGGCGCCGATCCTTTCCAAACTGGCGAAGAATACAGTTCTCCGGCTGATGAATGAAGGAGAGGACTGGGATCAGGTGGCAACCGATGACGGTTACATCGGTTATATTCAGAAGAAAAAAGTAAGTGCTGTGGATACAACGGATTATGAAAGGGATTTTAAAACAGAGTCCTATACATATCTTACCATGGATGAGCCGGTGAACCTGGCATGGCACCAGGTTACCAGCACAGATGCAAACAGCTATTTCGCAGATGCGGTACAGAATATGACAGGCGTGAATGTGATCTCTCCAACCTGGTTTTCTGTAACAGATAACTCCGGAAATATTTCAAGTCTTGCATCTGGGGAGTATGTGATGCAGGCACATGAAAAAGGACTGAAGGTATGGGGACTGGTGGATAATTTTAATGAGAACATGAGTACCACAGAAGTTCTTTCAAAAACCAGTTCAAGGCAGAATCTGGAGAATCAGCTGATCACTTATGCACTGAAAGCAGGACTGGATGGAATCAATGTTGATTTTGAATCTTTGAGCGAAGGAGTAGGAATCCATTTCCTTCAGTTTTTAAGAGAACTTTCTATCCAGTGTCACGCCAATAATTTGGTACTGTCTGTAGATAATCCGGTTCCGGAAGATTTTACCAGTCATTATGACCGTGCGGAGCAGGGCAAGGTTGTGGATTATGTGATCATTATGGGCTATGATGAGCATTACGTAGGCTCCGATGCCGGTTCTGTGGCATCTCTGCCATGGGTAGAACAGGGGGTTAAGGATACGCTTTCAGAAGTAGCGGCTCAACGGACGATCCTTGCGATTCCGTTCTACACAAGGCTCTGGAAGACTACAGATGGCGGTGCACTGACAAGTGAGGCCATCGGTATGGATCAGGCACAGCAGACGATCAGTGATAACGGAGCAGAAACATACTGGGACAAGAAGACAAGTCAGAATTATGGAACCTATGAAGGGGACGGTGCCACATACCAGATCTGGCTGGAGGACTCTAAGTCTATTGCGGAAAAGGTTAAACTGATCAAAAAATACAAACTGGCAGGTGTGGCAGAGTGGAAGCTTGGATTCGAGAACAGCGGGATCTGGAGCGTGATCACAGAAAACCTGTCATAAACAGAAGAAAACATTGTGATCTTCACAATGCTAAAAACACTCCCGGCAACATATATTAAAATAAATATGCCGGGGGTGTTTTGTGTTGAAAAAACATTTCATAGAATTGGCAATGGCAGTTCTTATGCTGGTCTGTTTTTATATTCTGTCATGGGAAGCGGCAGAAACTGCAGGCAGACTTATAGATGTATCTGGAAATATAAAAGCAGATCAGGTGATCCTGGTGGATGCCGGTCATGGCGGTGTGGATTCCGGAATGGTGGGAATCGGTGGACTGAAGGAAAAAGGAATCAATCTGGATATTGCCATGAAGCTAAAAACGATCCTGGAAAAAAAAGGCCTTGCCGTAGTAATGACCCGGGAAGAAGATAAAGGTCTTTATGAAAATGGTACAAAAAATATGAAAGCACAGGATCTGCAGAATCGTATTGAACAGATCCGGAAATATGAACCGGTGCTTTCTGTGAGTATCCACCAGAACAGCTACAGTGATCCCGGAGTAAAAGGCCCGCAGGTATTTTATTATGAGGATTCGGAAGGCGGAAAAGAACTGGCACTTGCGATCCAGGAAAACATGAACCGGAAGCTTTCCATTGCACGGCCGCGGGTGGCAAAAGGAAACAGAACCTATTATCTTCTGAAGAGAAGTCCGGGTGTGATCAATATCGTAGAATGTGGATTTCTTACAAATCCGGAGGAAGCCGCCCTGCTTCAGACAGAGAAGTATCAGAGAAAGGTAGCAGAGGCTGTGGCTGATGGAATCGTTACATATCTGAAAAAACAGAAGGAAAACGAAAATAATTGAAAAAAATGTGAATAGCCTTTTCATAGGAAGGTGATTCTGCTATACTTTACGTGAATTAAGGAGAATCCTATGCTTGGAATCATTTATCTTATATTATGTATGTTAACAGGAATGGAAATGGCAGGATGTCTGTTTCCGCGTCAAACAACTGAAAGAGGAAACAGGATATGGGTGGTCCTGCCGGCAGCGTTTGGGATGGGAATCCTGATGCTGACCTGGGCAGTCTATATTCTTTCCTGGATGTTCAGCATATGCGCGGGGGCAGAGCATCCTCTTTTTTATGGAAATCTGATCGTATTTCTGGTAGATATCCTGCTGCTTTCGGGAATCTTCCGGTGGAAAAAGAAAAAACAGCAAAAAATGTTTGTGATATCTGAACGGATGATCAGCAGAAAATGGATCCTGAAAAAAGAGCTTCTGCTTTTTGGCATTTTGACGGTTTTTGTGACCTGGATGATGTTTTACGTTTTTCATATGAAAGACGGCATTCTGTACTCCGGCTTTTCGGTATACGGAGATTATGCACCCCACACGGCAATGATGCGATCTTTTTCAAGGGGAAATAATTTTCCTACCCAGTATCCGCATTATGGCGGGCAGGATGTGAAATATCATTTTATGTTCCAGTTCCTTGTGGGAAATCTGGAGTATCTGGGCCTTCGTCTTGATCTGGGATATAATCTGGTAAGCATCCTGTCTCTGGCGGGATTTCTTATGGTGCTTTACGGGATCAGCTACCGGATGTTCAAAAGCTTCTGGGCAGGGGCAGCTGCCATTGTTTTCTTTTTTTTTCGCAGCGGAACAGCGCTCTGGCGTTATCTGTGGGAACATCTTCAGGCGAGGGACCTTGTACGGACTCTGGAAGAAAATACGGCGTTTATCGGTTATACTACCAATGAAAACTGGGGATTATGGAATTTCAATGTATATCTGAACCAGCGTCATCTGGCTTTCGGCCTTCTGATGGCAGCTGTAGCGGTATGGATCTTTATGGATTGGGTGGAAGCCGGATGTAGTCACAAGGAGCAGGGCTTTTTGTGGGTCCGTAATCGCTTTTTTACAAAAGAAGCCTGGATCTGCAGAAATGTGGGTACGGCGATCCTTCTGGGGCTGTTTCTGGGATTAACTGCCTTCTGGAACGGGGCTGCGCTGATCGGCGGCCTTCTGATCCTTGCCGGACTGGCAGTGTTTTCTGACGGTAAGCTGGATTATGCGATCTGTGCCGGACTGGCAGTGCTTTTTTCGGAACTGCAGTCGAAGATCTTTGTGTCGGGAAGTGTTATGAGTCCATCCTTTTACTGGGGCTTTCTGGCAGACAATAAAAGCATTTCCGGTGTACTCTGGTATCTGGTGGAGATCAGTGGATTTTTCTTTGTGGGAATGATCGTGGCAGCAGTATTTCTGAAGAGAGGTCAGCGGGCAGTGCTGATGGGCTGTTTGCTTCCAATGGCATTTGCATTTCTGGTATCTCTGACTCCGGACATCAATGTCAATCATAAATATGTGATGATTTCCTATGCCTTTGTGACAGTTTTCTGGGGATGGATCGTAAGATGTGTTTTCCTTGCAGGGAAAAACAGCTGGAAGAAATGGGCCGGTCGCGCAGCGGCAGCGGTCCTTTGTATCTGTCTTAGTGCAACGGGAATCTATGATTACGTGATCATCTTAAGAGACAACGATTCCGCACACAGGATGACTGTAAATATGGAAAGCAGCCTGACGGACTGGCTCAGTGCAAATCTTAAGAAAAATGATCTTCTGCTGACACCGGAATATACCATGAACGAGGTCACTATGTCCGGTGCCATGCTGTATTGCGGATGGCCTTATTATGCATGGTCTGCAGGGTACGATACGGGCTATCGTGCCGGCCAGGCAGTGCTCATGTATACCACGGATGATCCGGAGCTACTGAAAGCTACCGTAAAACAGGAAAAGATCACATATATCCTGTTTGAGGAGGATATGGAATTTGAACAGCAGGAATGTCGTGAGGATATCATCAGGGAGACATATCCACTGGTGTATACCTCAGAGGATGGGAGAATAAGAATCTATGAAACATGACAGCTTATATATCATTATGCCGGCATATAATGAAGAAAAAAATATCGGGACCGTGATCGAGCAATGGTATCCGGTAGTGGAGAGGATCGGCGGGGACAGCCGCCTGGTGATCCTGAATGATGGCAGCAAAGATGCGACCTACAAAAAAATACAGAATTATCAGAAAAATCATGACCGTCTTATCGGAATCGATAAACCGAATGAAGGACATGGAGGAACAATACTCAGGGGATATCGTTACGCAGTAGAAAAAGGTGCCGATTATATTTTTCAGACGGATTCAGACGGCCAGACACTTCCGGAGGAATTCTGGCAGTTTTGGGAAAAACGCAAAAAGTGCGGGCTTCTTATCGGTTACCGGCAGAAGAGAGAGGACGGGCTTTCCAGGATTTTTGTGACAAGAATACTGCGGCTTGTGCTTTTCCTTATTTTTGGAACCTGGGTAAAAGATGCAAATACGCCATATCGGCTGATGGAGGGAAAACAGCTCGCCAAAGTACTGAAGCGTATCCCAGGCGGATTTTTCCTTTCCAATGTGCTGATGACAGTGATCTATGAAAAACATCATCTTTATGTGGAATATATCCCCATCACATTCCGACCGAGACAGGCCGGAAAAAATTCTATCAACATGAAACGTATCATAAAGATCGGAAGACAGGCATTTGCGGACTTTATCCGTCTGCGGGGCAGGATCTGATACAGGAGGGACAGAAGGATGAAAAAAAAGATCAGAGAATTATTTCCGGAGCTGACTGCAGCAGTGCTCCTGACAGTACTTTCTGCGTATCTCCTGGGAGGAGATGTATGGACATTCTGGACCTGGTGGCTGCTTGCACTGTTCATGGGAATGGTGGCAATGCCGGTCACAGGAAGGCTTTTTGGTGGTTTTGAAGACCGGGGCTGGCTTTTTTCAAAGGTACTTGCCATTGCAGTTACCGGATTTCTCACCTGGATTCTGGTAGCGGTGGAAATCCTTCCTTTTACAGCTGCAGTGTGTGTAGGGGTATCTGTGGCTGTTGGCATTTTATGTGCTGTACTTTTTCATGTTCAGCTGAAGCATGGCATTGAATGTTATCCGTCAGGAAAGATGCAGCTGATCTTTCGGGAGGAGCTTCTGTTTTTTGGGATCTTTCTGCTGTGGACTTATCTGGCAGGATTCCGGCCACAGGCATATGGAACAGAGAAATTTATGGATTATGGCTTCATGGAGGCCATGATGCGGAGCAAAACTCTTCCTGCACGTGATCTCTGGTATTCACAGGGAACCATCAATTATTACTATGGCGGGCAGTATTTTGCAGTGTTTCTTACGAAGCTTACAGGAAGCAGAGTGGAAGTGACTTATAATCTGATGCGTACCTTTGTGGCAGCGTTTGCCTTTGTGTATCCGTTTTCCCTGGTCCGTCAGATGACGAAGGACAGGCTGTATGGACGACTGGATGGAAAGAAGAAATATATTCCTTCACTGGCAGGAGTTACTGCAGGCATTGCAGTATCTATCGCGGGAAATGTACATTATATCGTCTACCGTTGTGTACTGCCGCTGATCCGGAAGATACAGGGAGTGGCAGAAACAGCCAGCTACTGGTTCCCGGATGCAACTCGTTACATAGGGTATAATCCGGTGAATGACAGTGATAAGACCATACATGAATTCCCATGCTATTCCTTTGTTCTGGGAGATCTTCATGCCCATGTGGTAAATGTGATGTTTGTGACATTTCTGGTGGGAATGCTCTATGCATGGCTGAAAATGATCCGAAAAAGAGGGCCTGAGCCTGAAAAACAGGAACGCAGTGTTTTCTGGCTGAGACAGCTTTTGATGCCGCATATCCTTTTGGCGTCCGTTTTTCTTGGCATGTTCCAGTGGACCAATTACTGGGATTTTGTGATCTATTTTGTAGTGACCGGTGGAGTTGTCCTGATCGCAAATATCATACGATTTGAGGGAAAGATAATCAGGATCCTGGCAGTGACGATCGTACAGGCAGTGGAGATCATAGGTCTCTCTTATCTGGTGATCCTGCCCTTTACATTGAAATTTGATACGATGGTACAGGGGGTGGCACTGGCACAGCATCATTCACTGTGGTATCAGCTTCTGATCCTCTGGGGACTTCCGGTGCTCCTTACTGTTTTGCTGATCCTGTCTGTTATCACAGAAAAAATGAAGGGACTGAAGCATAAAAGTCTTTACAGGCTGCTGGAGGCGATCACAGTTCCGGATCTTTTTGCAGTGATCATGGGCTTATGTGCTATCGGACTGGTTTTGATCCCGGAGCTTGTATATGTGCGGGATATTTATGAAAATGGAAATGCCAGAGCCAATACTATGTTCAAGCTGACGTATCAGGCATATATACTTTTCGGAATGACAATGGGATATGGGATTTATCGTATGCTGGTGATATCCAGACAGAAGATCATCCGGATCCTTTCAGGTGTGGGGCTTTTTGTACTGCTCTGGACCGTGGGCTATTTCGGAAATGCCGTGCATTCCTGGTTTGGGGATGTCTGGAAGGTTTCGGAGTATCAAGGACTGGATGCAACTACATTTCTTGAGCAGGATTTTCCTCAGGATGCGTCGGCGATCCGCTGGCTGAAGCAGAATATCAAGGGCTCTCCTGTGGTGCTCGAGGCTAACGGGGACAGCTATACCGGATATGAGAGAGTTTCTGCATCTACGGGGCTTCCGACCGTACTGGGATGGTATGTGCATGAATGGCTCTGGAGAAATAATGTACCTGACCTCAATGAAAAAAGTGCGGACATCCAGACTATTTATACATCTACAGATGCAGAGACGGTAAAAAAACTGATCAGCCGTTATGATATTTCCTATATCTTTGTAGGAGGACAGGAAAAAGAAAAATACGGAACAGAGCTTAATGACCGTGTTCTTCAGAGTCTGGGAAGCATTGTCTTTGAAGATGATATGTCAGGAACCTACATTGTGAAAGTGGAGCAGGATTGACATTTTTTCCATAATAACGCTATAATGTAACTATTATGTAGCTATCTGTTAACGGATATGCTCAGCAGGAGATTTCTGCTGAGCAGTATACAGAAAAAAGTGACAGTTGCAGGATGGCAGCAGAGAGGAGGATATTATGAACAGAATCGACAGACTTTATATGGAAATGATCCATTATTATCAGGGGGATCCGAAGCATATCCAGCATTTTGTGAAGGTGCATGATCTTTCAAGGCTGATCGGCCAGAGTGAGGGTCTGGATGAAGATACGATGCATGTTCTGGAAGCTGCGGCTCTCGTTCATGATATCGGGATCAAAGTCGGTATGGAAAAATACGGACGCTCTGATGGAAAGACGCAGGAAGCAGAAGGTCCGGCAGCTGCCAGAGAGATGCTTACCGCACTGGGCTTTCAGGAGAGGGTGATCCGCAGAGTGGAATATCTGGTAGGACATCATCATACCTATAAGGATATTGACGGGCTGGATTATCAGATCCTTGTGGAAGCTGATTTTCTGGTTAATTATTTTGAAGATGGACTGGATAAAGAACATATAAAGAAAAGTGCAGAGAAGATCTTTAAAACAGAAACAGGTAAAAAAATAGTAAAAGACATGTTTTTCCCGGAGACTTTTCAGAAATCCGAAACCTGGGCACAGGATGCCCTTCAGGATCTGGAAGATTTTATTGAAGAGCAGGGGATTTATATCAGACAGTAAATGGAGCGTAAAATGAAAGCAGAAATAGCAGTTATGACAGCGGAGAATATAGACAGAAAGGCAATTGCCAGAGGTGGCGAGATTCTGAAAAACGGCGGGCTTGTGGCATTTCCCACAGAGACTGTATACGGCCTTGGAGGAAATGCCCTGGATCCGAAAGCATCGATGAAGATCTATGCAGCCAAGGGAAGACCTTCGGACAATCCGCTGATCGTACATATCGCAGATATCCGTGACCTGGATAAGATCGTTACGGAGGTTCCTGAAAAAGCCAGAATACTGGCTGAGAAATACTGGCCGGGTCCACTGACAATGATCCTTCCCAAGGCAGATATCGTGCCAAAGGAAACAACCGGAGGACTGGACAGTGTGGCAGTACGTTTTCCAAGTGATCCTATCGCACAGGAGCTGATCCTTGCGGCTGGCGGATATGTGGCAGCGCCAAGTGCCAATACTTCCGGAAGACCAAGTCCTACGACAGCGGGACATGTGGCAGAGGATCTGGGAGAAGCCATTGATATGATCATTGATGGAGGACAGGTAAATATCGGTCTGGAATCTACGATCGTAGATTTTACAGAAGACATACCGGTAGTCCTGCGGCCGGGATATATTTCCCTGGAAATGCTCCGGGAAACACTTGGAGATGTAAGGATGGATAAGGGGCTGATCAAACCGGACAGCAAAGTCCATCCAAAAGCACCGGGAATGAAATACCGTCATTATGCACCAAAGGCAGATCTTGCCATTGTGGAGGGGGCCACAGAGGGTGTGATCGCGGAGATCGAAAAAAGAGCTGGAGAGGCTGAGGAGAAGGGACTGACGGTGGGGATCATCGCAACAGATGAAACAAAAGGCCGATATTCACATGGAATCGTAAAGAGTATCGGAAGCCGGGAGCAGGAAGAAACGATCGCGCATCATCTGTACGAGGTCCTGCGTGATTTTGACAGCTGTAATGTAAGTGCCATTTATTCAGAGGCATTTTTTACACCAAGAATGGGACAGGCGATCATGAACCGCTTACTGAAAGCGGCTGGTCATAAAATTATCAACGTTGAGGAGGAGAAAGAAAATGATAGCACTGGGATGTGATCATGGCGGCTATGAGCTGATGCAGGAGGTAAAGAAGCATCTGGAAGAGAGAGGACTGGAGTACAAAGATTTTGGATGCAATGGTCCGGAATCTGTAGACTATCCTGTTTATGGAAAGAAAGTAGCACAGGCAATCGTAGACGGTGAGTGTGAGAAAGGAATCCTGATCTGCGGAACAGGTATCGGAATTTCCATCACTGCTAATAAATTCAAGGGAATCCGTGCTGCACTTTGTACAGATTGCTTTACTGCAGAGGCAACAAGACTTCATAACGATGCCAACATTCTGGCCATGGGCGGTCGTGTAGTAGGACCGGGACTTGCTCTGAAGATCGTGGATACATTCCTGGATACACCATTTTCCGGGGATGAGCGTCATATCAGAAGGATCAACATGATCGAGGATTGATCGATCAGTAAGAAACCAATAGAAAAAGAGGATTCTGTATGGATAAAAAAGGACAGAAACGACAGGGATATCTTTCCTGGGATGAGTATTTTATGGGTGTTGCCATGCTTTCCGGCATGCGTTCCAAGGATCCGCATTCACAGGTTGGTGCCTGTATCGTAAGTGAAGATAACAAGATCCTGTCAATGGGGTACAATGGATTTCCAAAGGGATGCTCCGATGATGAGTTTCCCTGGGGAAGAGAAGGAGATCCGCTGGATACCAAATATCTTTATGTGACACACAGTGAGCTCAATGCCATCCTGAACTACCGGGGAGGAAGTCTGGAAGGTGCCAAGCTTTATGTGTCCCTGTTTCCCTGCAACGAATGTGCCAAGGCTATTATCCAGGCAGGGATCAGGACTATCGTATACGACTGTGATAAATATGCAGATACTCCGTCGGTGATCGCATCCAAAAAAATGCTGGATGCAGCCGGAGTCCGGTATTATAAATATAACCGGACAGACCGTGAGATCACCATTAAAGTGTAAAAGAGAACAAAAATAAGAGAAAAACAGCAGCCTGGCTCCTGATTTATCATATCATCAGGGCTTCCGCTGCTGTTTTTTATGAATGGTTAAGAATGTGCTTCGGAATGAGAATCTTCCGGTGCGGATAAGGCTGTGGGAGAGATCTTTTGTGGAAAACTTAAGCAGACTTTGAAAAGGTCACCGTCCAGATAAAGTTTAAAGGTGCCACCTTGAAGCTGGGTAAGGCTCTGTGCGATGGATAATCCAAGTCCGCTGCCTTCTGTATTTCTGGCAACATCGCCGCGGATGAAACGTTCGGTCAGTTCTTCAGCCGGAATGTTCAGAGGTTGTGCGGAAATATTTTTCAGGGTAAAGATGACTTGATCTTTTTCCAGAAGAACTTCTGCATAGACTCTTGTGTTCTCCATGGCATATTTCAGAATATTGCCGAAAAGATTTTCAAGGATACGCCACATCCGTCTGCCGTCGGCATAGATCATGGCAGGAGAATCAGGCAGATGTGTCATCAGGGTCAGATGTCTGTTTTCCATCCGTTCTTCGAATTCACCCATCACCTGGTAAAGCATTTCCACAAAGTTCAGTTCTGTCATTTCCAGAGAAAGATTTCCGGTACTGGCTTTGGAAGCTTCCACTACATCTTCGGTCAGACTTTTCAGACGATGTGCCTTTGAGTCTAGGATCTCAAGATATTTCAGTGCTTCCGGATCTTTGAGGTTCAGCCTTTTCAGCAGATCAATGTAATTGATGATGGAAGTCAGTGGCGTTTTCAGATCATGGGAGACATTGGTGATCAATTCGGTTTTCATACGCTCATCTTTGAGGCTTTTTTCCACGGCAGCGTCCAGCCCGTCACCAATGCGGTTGATATACTGTGCCATTGCTTTCTGATCACCACGGAGTTCCTTTTCCGGGATCTTGTAAGTGAGCTCTCCATCGGTGATCCGTTTCAGGCCATCAAGGAGGAGTTCACGCCCAAGAGCAATTTTGTAGACGCAGAAAAGCGCACCCAGATCTAGAAGAAATAGAAGCAAAAACATCAGGAACCATCCATCAGATGCCGCGAGCAGGGCACTGAAGAAAAATTCAAGGAACAGAAATACGCCAAGTCCCACTACCATGCGGATTCTGCTGATGGTATTCCTGGAGAAAAAATCGATCAGTTTACCGGCTTTGCAAAGACACAGACGGGGAAGCTTCAGACATTTGCGAAGCAGGCTGTTTTTCCACAGGGTGTGCGCTTTGATCCTGCGGACCAGACTTAAATAGCCGATCCAGAACAGGCACGTGATCAGGAAAATCGTGATACCCAGGATGATCAGGGAGGAGACAAGGTTATAGGTGGAAGCTTGCATGCTCAGTCCTGCAGTCAATACACCAAGTGCCGGGATACACACAAGTCCGGCTGCTACTTCCGTATAGATCCTGTCAAAAAAGTTCAGTTCTGGTTGAGCCGTGTCTGTGTTACCGCTATCGGAATTTCTTCGTCCGGTGTGGACAGTAAGCCAGATAAAATCTATGATAAAGAGCAGAAAACTGATCACGGTGATCACAGCAGCCGGGATAAATAAAGTACGGTAAGTCAGGAAATGCTGTCTGTCAGTTTTAATGGAATCCTGTACAGGAAGGCTGGTATCATCGATCCAGGCAAGAAAACTGCAGTTTTCATCGTATGTGGAATTTCGAAGGAGATCGATCCAGTTTCCTACAGAAGAGTTTGCAGCAGCGGAAAGGTTCAGATTCATAAGACCATTCCGGGCATTTTTCTCATCTGTGGCAGCTTCGTTGACACTTAGAAACACGTAAGGCTTTTTGTCTGAAAAACCGGAAATATCAGTCAGGTCGGAAGTATAGGCTGCATCTGTATTTGTGAAGATTTTCTGTGAGGTGTTATCCGTATAGGCATAATGGATATTGGAATTATCGCTGTTGTACGCATCCAGTGTCTGAGCAGCTTCTGTCCAGCTGGAAAAAAGATCCCGGGCATTATCCAGCTGCTCAAAGGCATCGGTCAGGTTCCCTTTGAAATTCCTGGTTTTGGATGAGGTGGAATTCATGTAATCCAGGAGGCTGTCGTAACCTTCCGGTGCACAGGGGATTTCAAGGATCGGAGTGAGCATATTTGCCACATCTGTGTAAACCACATTTCCGTTTTTGTCTGTGATGTTTTTCAGAGGTTCCTGTGACTGGATGCCGCCGTCTGCATATTCGGCGCTCAGAGAGGAAAGAATACGCTCAGTCCAGTCTTTCTGGGAAATTCCCTCGTATTTCAGGACACCGGAGTTGGCATTTAGCTGCAGGGTTCCGTCTTCCAAAGCCTTTTTGAAATCGGAATAGTACATATATTTTGTTTCACCCTCCGGGGTGGTAAGGCCCAGGACGATCCAGTCATCATTGGAATGGATCGTCTGTGAGCTCCATTCCCTAAGATCATTGAAGGAATAGGCTAGTCCGGAGGTGTTTTTGAAGGAGAGAGAATCTCCGTTATAAAGCTCTCCGAGATCAATGTATGCATCTTCGTCTGTTTTATCCAGGATTTCCTTGGCTGAGATTCCGGACAGGATTGTGGAAGCTTTTGAGTAAAAGCTGTCAGCAAAGGCAGAGGTCTGGAAATAATCCTTTGTTTTAAGATCCTCGGCAGAGTCCATCTGTATACCTGCCTGGATCACCAGTGCCGCTGAAAAGACCATGATCAGAGGCAGGATAAGGGCAAGGACAAGAGCAGGAATGCGCATAAATGAACGGTTTTTTCCCGTATGTTTATTTTTATTCATAATACCCCTTTCTGAAGTACAGATACTTCATGGCCGGCTGGCTCACCGGCTCAGTTTTTCGATTTTATAACCCAGGCCCCAGACAACTTTCAGATAGCGGGGATCCCTGGGGTTGATCTCAATCTTTTCGCGAATGTGACGGACGTGGACGGCTACCGTGTTATCCGCGGCCAGAGCATCTTCATTCCAGATGCTCTCGTAGATCTGCGTGGTGGAAAAAACATGTCCGGGATTTTTCATGAGAAGAAGCAGGATATTATATTCGATGGGCGTCATCCGTACCGCTTCTCCATCTACCAGCACCTCTTTTTTGTCATCGTTTACCGTAAGACCTCCGGTTGTGTAGATGTGTTCTGATGCTGCCGGTGCAGCGGAGCCAAGCTGTGTGTACCGGCGCAGCTGGGATTTTACCCTGGCGATCAGCTCCAGAGGATTGAAAGGTTTGGTGATATAGTCATCTGCACCGATGTTAAGGCCAAGGATTTTGTCCGTGTCTTCAGATTTTGCGGACAGGATGATGATGGGCAGAGGATTGCTTTCCCGGATCTTGACCGTTGCCCGGATTCCGTCGAGACGGGGCATCATCACATCGATGATCAGCAGATCTACAGTTTCGCTGTTCAGGATATCCAGTGCTTCCTGTCCGTCATAGGCTTTCAGAATGTGATAGCCTTCCTGCGTAAGATAGATTTCGATAGCTTCCACGATGTCTTTGTCGTCATCGCAAACAAGTATGTTAGCCACTTTTTTGTACCTCCCTGATGTTATTAGAATAGCAGCCGGAAATTAAGACGAAAGGGGTAAATTCTTAAGATTCCATGAAATCCATTGTACTATATTAAGGATATAGTGTAAACAGAGAAAGCCTTGTTGGCAGCAGACGTGATGTGCTAAACTAGTACTAGATAACAGAAAATAACGATATTGGAAGAAAGATCAGGAGAAAAGTGAAAGTGGAGAATGAAAATAAAATCAGCAGTATGGCAGGGAGCGCGCACTGTACGGAAGAAATTATGTCAGCTTGTGCTCTTTGTCCAAGAGAATGCCTGGCAGACCGGGGTGCAGGGAAAAAAGGCTTCTGTGGCATGGATGAGAGAATTTATCTGGCAAGAGCGGCGCTTCATATGTGGGAGGAACCATGCATTTCTGGAACAAAAGGCTCCGGGGCAGTGTTCTTTTCCGGGTGCGGACTGCGTTGCTGTTTCTGCCAGAATCATGATATTGCCATCGGGAGCAGGGGACGGGCTGTAAGTGTGGAACGGCTTGGAGAGATTTTTCTGGAACTGAAGGAAAAAGGAGCTGCAAACATCAATCTGGTAACAGGTGCACATTATGTACCGCAGATCATAGAGGCACTGGATATGGCCCGGAGGAAGGGCCTGGATATTCCGGTGGTGTATAATTCCAGCGGGTATGAAAAAACAGAAACCCTGAAGCTTCTGGAAGGATATGTGGACATTTATCTTCCGGATCTGAAATATCTGGATCCGGAGCTTGCACAGAAATTTTCTTATGCGCCGGATTATGTGCAGGCTGCAAAGGCTGCAATTGGAGAGATGGTGCGTCAGACCGGGAAATGTGAGTTTGGAGAGGATGGATACATCCGGAAAGGAACCATTGTCCGTCATCTGATCCTGCCGGGACATACAGGAAATTCCATAAAGGCTCTGAGGTATCTTCATGAAACCTATGGGGAAGATATTTATATCAGTATTATGAATCAGTATACGCCGGTGAGAAAATTTGTGGAATTTAAGGAATTAAACCGGAAAGTTACAAAAAGAGAGTATGAAAAAGTTCTGGATGCTGCTGTGGATATGGGGATTCAGAATGGATTTATCCAGGAAGGAGAAACTGCTTCAGAAAGCTTTATTCCGGATTTCGATTATGAGGGAGTGGAAAAAAATACTCCATAAATGGAAGGAGGCCGGTACTTTCGTACCGGCGCGTATGAAAAAGAAAAATATTATAGAAAGTTCATCACCTTCTATGACTTATAATATACAGTAAAAATGTGAAGAAAGTGTGTCTAACATTTGAAATAAATGTGAAAAGAACAATTTATGCCACAAACATAGCAAAATATGACGAATATTTATCAGAATTTCTTCCAGGTTTCACGAAGGAAAAGGATCAGGATCGGAAATAGCTCCAGTCGGCCGGCCAGCATATCGAAAGAAAGGACCAGCTTGGACAGCGGAGAAAAGATCCCGAAGTTTCCGGTAGGACCGATCAGGGAAAGACCGGGACCCACATTGTTTAAAGTGGTGACTACGGCTGTGAAATTTGTTACAAGATCAAATTCATCAAAACTGATGATAAAGATAGATGCAGCCACGATCATCAGATAAACGATCATATAAATATTGGTGGCACGCATAACTTCGTGAGACACCGCTTTTCCGTCCATTTTGATCTTTTTTACTGCATTGGGATGCAGATAAAGATGCAGTTCCTTGCGGACGGATTTTGCAAGAAGCAGAAGACGGGAAATCTTGATTCCGCCGCCTGTACTGCCAGCACAGGCACCACAGAAGGTAAGCAGTACCAGAATCGTTCTGGATACCGCAGGCCACTGGTTAAAATCCGTAGTGGCATAACCGGTGGTGGTGATAATAGAACTAACCTGGAAAAATGCCTGTTGAAGTGCTTCCCACACATTGTCAAACAGATGCCGGACGTTGAAAGTGATCATCAGGGCAGAGGCGATGATCACAAAGAAGTAGCAGCGGACCTCTTCAGATTTCAATGCCTGAGAAAACTTCCTGGTGAGAAGAAGAAAATAGACATTGAAGTTTACGCCAAACAGGATCATAAAGATAGTGATGACGATCTGAATATATAAGCTGTAACTTCCCATACTGTCGGATTTGATTCCGAACCCACCGGTTCCGGCAGTTCCAAATGCTGCACAGAGACTGTCGTAAAGAGGCATCCCCCCAAGAAGCAGGAGGATGATCAGTGCAACAGTGAGTGCAATGTAGATCTTGTACAGGATCTTGGCAGTTGACTGGACTTTTGGAAGAAGCTTTCCTACGGAAGGACCGGGGCTTTCTGCCTTCATAAGGTTCATATGATAGCCACCTGCAAGCGGAAGCAGTGTCAGGATAAATACCAGAACACCCATACCACCGATCCAGTGGGAAAAACATCTCCAGATATTGATGCTGTAAGGCATCTGTGATGGATCGGAGAGAATACTGGAACCGGTTGTAGTGAAACCGGAAACAATCTCAAAAAAAGCATCGATCGGATTGGGGATAGCTCCGCTGAGTACAAAAGGCACAGCGCCGACAATACTGAGAACGATCCAGCTTAAGGCAGTGGTAACAAGACCTTCACGGGCGTAGAATGCTTTTTTGGAGGGCTTGCGGCTGACCAGAGGAACACCGATGGCCAGACATGCCAGAATCGTGATCAGGAAGGCAATACCGGATTTTTCGCGGTAGATAAGGGCAGTGATGCCGGGAACCAGCATACAGACAGCCTCCACATTCATGATCCATCCCAGGATATAAATAATAATCGAATAATTCATTTGGCAGTACCTCTATTTTTCAAGTATATCTGTGATGTCGCGAAGCCCCTTGTGAGTGGTTACGATGATCACGGTATCTCCTACCTGGATCATATCCTGACCACGGGGAATGCGGATGCGGCCGTTGCGGTTCAGGCATCCCACCAGAAGATTCTTGCGGAGATTCAGCTCTGCAAGAGGGATATAAGTTACGGCAGATTCCTCACGGATCGCAAATTCCAGTGCTTCTGCATTGCCATCCAGAATATGATAAAGGGTTTCTACGTTGCTGCCGATGCTGTTCTGAGTGGCACGGACATACTGCAGGATATAATCAGCAGTGATATTTTTCGGGTAGATGACACTTCCGATATCCAGGGAGTCGATGACATCATCAAATTCCAGACGGTTGACCTTGGCAACCAGCTTGGCATCGGAGATGCTTTTGGCAAAGAGAGCAAGAAATACATTCTCCTCATCCAGATTTGTCAGAGTGACAAAGGATTCGGACTCGGAAAGTCCCTCTTCTAGCAGAAGAGAACGGTTCGTTCCGTCACCATTGATGATAGTCGCATCTGGAAGCAGTTCGCTTAAGTGCTCACAGCGGTTTTTGTTCTGCTCGATGATCTTGACACTGATCTTCATATCCAGAAGTGCATGGGCAAGATAATAGGAAATGGTTCCGCCACCTACGATGATACAGTTTTTGACCTGATTGGTCTTGAGACCGATCTTACGGAAAAATGCCGCTGCATTAAGCGGAGAAGCCAGAATGGAAACCATATCTCCGTCGTGTATAATGTGATCACCACCAGGAATGGATACATTGTCACGGCTTTCAATCGCGCAGACCAGAATATCACTTCGGAAAGCCTCTGAGATCTGGGAAACGCTCATTCCGTCCAGCTTGAATTCCGGGAGAACTTTAAACTTGAGAAGTTCTACACGGCCACGAGCAAAGGTGTCAATCTTGATCGCAGATGGAAAACGGAGAAGCCGTGAAATTTCCTGGGCAGCAGCAAACTCCGGGTTAATGATCATGGTAACACCAAGACGTTCTTTGATGAATCCGATTTCTTTTTCATAAATGGGGTTACGGACGCGGGCGATAGTCTGGCAGTGGTTGGCCTTCTGCGCGATCAGACAGCAGAGAAGGTTCAGCTCGTCAGAAGCGGTAACTGCGATCAGGATATCTGCAGTATCAACACCTGCCTCCATTAAAGTATTGATGCTGGCACCATTACCGACGATTCCCATAGCGTCGATATTTTCGCAGAGATCATTGATCTTGTCGGCAATAACGTCGACAAGAGTGATATCAATATCCTCTGCCTGAAGCTGCTCTGCAAGATTTCTACCGACTTTTCCGCAGCCTACAATAATTACCTGCATAATTTCCTCCTTCAATAGCCGGTCAGGGCTACAAATCATAAGTAAAAGCGCCCATCCGTGTAAAGATAGGCAAGGATATTATAGCACTGTATATCTGATTTTTAAACAGTAATATTTTCCTGTATATATAGAAAAAAATGGCAGAAAGATAGATATATATGAAGGAAAGTGAACATTCCTGTTTTCACAAGTTTAAAAAACGGTCATAAAATATAGCGTGATCATGAATGAAAGGATTTCGATTATGGACCGATTTCAGATGAATCGTTCGGGCTGCCGGCCATATCAGTATACCTGTGGGATGAATAGCGGGATGGCAGGCCGGACGGATCGATCATTTTCTGATATGGCAAAACAGGTTCCTGCAATGGCGTATGTGCCATATCAGGAATTTACGCCTACCTTTGAGCTGAAAAAAGCTCTTCAGGTCGGAACTATTTTCCCTGAGCTTTGCAAGCCGTTCTGCGGCAGGAGAGGAGGAAGTCGATGATGTACGGAAATTGTACTTCCAAAAAAGAACTGCTGCAGTTTATTGACCAGGTAAGCTTTGCTATTGACGATCTTCTCCTTTTTCTGGATACGCATCCAAAAGAAAAAAGAGCTCTTGAATATTACAGTGAGCTTTCAGCCAGAAGAAATGAGCTCCTGGAAAAATATGCAAAATTTTATGGACCGCTGACCATTGATACCGGAAACGACAGCGATCTTAAGTCATGGCAGTGGATGGAACAGCCGTTTCCATGGGAACAGGAAGGAGGGTGCAGATAAGGTATGTGGAATTATGAAAAAAGACTCCAGTATCCTGTAAATATCAAGACGCCCAACGCAAAGCTGGCACAGTTTATATCCAGCCAGTATGGCGGGCCGGACGGAGAAATAGGAGCTTCCATGCGGTATCTTTCCCAGCGTTTTACCGCACCGAACCGGATGGTCGCGGCAGTGCTCAATGATGTGGGAACAGAAGAACTGGCACATTTGGAAATCGTGTCCACCATTGTCCATCAGCTGACAAAGGATCTTTCTATGGAAGAAATCGAGAACAGCGGACTTGGGCCGTATTATATTGACCACACGGTGGGAATCTGGCCGCAGGCTGCAGGTGGAGTGCCCTTTAATGCCTGCGAATTCCAGAGTAAGGGTGATCCGATCACGGATCTGTTTGAAGATCTGGCGGCAGAACAGAAGGCACGCTCCACCTACGATAATATCCTCCGGGTGGTGAAAAATATCCCGGAGGTTGCAGATCCCATCCGTTTCCTTCGGGCAAGAGAGGTAGTCCATTTCCAGCGTTTCGGTGAAGCACTGAGATCCGTGCAGGAGCAGCTGGATGCCAAGAATTTCTATGCCTTTAACCCGAGCTTTGATGCTCCGTGCAAAGCCTCCTGTGAAGAGTGATGGATCAGAGAAAAAATCTGTCTGACAGGAATCATATCTGAAATAAAAAGAGCTGCACAGCCGGCAGGGATCCTGCGGCTGTGCAGCTTTGAATTTGTTTTTGGGGAAAAAGATGTTTGTAACCTGCATTTCTTGTTATGCGTCTTTTTTATCGTCTTTATGCAGATTCTTCTGTGCTGTGGAAAGCATAAGCTTGATCCTGTTCAGCTGATTTACTTCGCTGGCACCTGGATCGTAGTCGATGGCAACAATGTTGGCTTCCGGATGCTCACGGCGAACTTCCTTGATGACACCTTTTCCTACGATGTGGTTCGGCAGGCATCCAAAAGGCTGGATGCAGACGATGTTCGGGACACCGCCGTGGATGAGTTCCATCATCTCTCCGGTCAGGAACCATCCTTCACCGGTCTGATTTCCGGCAGAAACGATGGGCGCAGCCATTTTTGCAAGATCACGGATATCTGCGGCCGGTGTAAAGTGGCGGCTCTGCTCCAGGGCCTCATTTGCTGTTTTTCTCAGCCAGTCGATGGCTCTGAGACCAAGATTTGCGATGGTTGCCTTGGATTTCTTGAATCCAAGCTTTTCAACCTTGAAATTCTGGTTGTAGAAGCAGTAGCAGATAAAGTCGATAAGATCCGGAACAACCGGTTCTGCCCCTTCTGCCTCCAGAAGATCTGCCAGGTGGTTGTTGGCAGCAGGCAGGAACTTGACAAGGATCTCACCTACGATACCAACGCGAGGCTTTTTCTCATCAGAGATCGGGATCGTATCAAAATCATGGACCATCTCACGGCACATTTTTTTGAAGGTACCATGGCTGACGCTGCTGCCTGTTACGAAGGCAATGACGCGCTGCTCCCAGATCTTGTGCTTACGGTTTACGATACCCTTTTCCAGCTCGTAAGGACGCATGCGATATACGCATTTCATCAGGATATCACCGAATACGGCACCGTAAACGATACGCTTGATCAGCGGCAGTGTCAGCTTAAAGCCAGGGTTGCTCTCCAGTCCGCTTAAGTTGAGGGAGATAACCGGAATCTGTTCCATGCCGGCTTTTTTCAGAGCACGGCGGATGAATGCGATATAGTTGGAGGCACGGCAGCCGCCGCCTGTCTGAGACATGATGACTGCAGTTTTGTTCAGGTCATATTTGCCGGAAAGAAGAGCATCCATGATCTGTCCCACAACCATCAGGGACGGATAGCAGGCATCGTTGTTTACATATTTAAGGCCCACATCAACAGCATGCTTGTTGTCGTTGGGGAGGACTTCCAGGTTATAGCCGGATGCTTTAAAAGCAGCCTCAAAGATTCCGAAGTGGAATGGAGACATCTGCGGGCAGAGAATGGTGTACTCCTTACGCATCTGCTTGGTAAAGGATATCTTCTCAATGGAAGCCGGCTTGATGTCCCTTTTTTTATTCTGTGCCTGTTTTGCACGGATAGCAGCGATCAGGGAACGGATACGGATCCTTGCCGCACCCAGGTTGTTGACCTCATCGATCTTCAGGCAGGTGTAGATCTTGTCACTTCCATCCAGAATCTCATAAACCTCATCGGTGGTAACGGCATCAAGTCCGCATCCGAAGGAATTCAGCTGGATCAGATCCAGATCCTCTCTTGTTTTTACAAAATTTGCGGCAGAGTAGAGACGGGAGTGATACATCCACTGGTCGTTGACACGGATGGGACGCTCCAGATGTCCAAGGTGTGCAACGGAGTCTTCGGTAAATACGGCGATTCCGTAGCTGTTGATCATATCCGGGATACCGTGGTGGATTTCCGGATCAATATGGTATGGACGGCCTGCAAGAACGATTCCGCGGCGGCCGGTTTCTTTCAGGTACTGTAGGGTTTCCTCACCCTTTTTCTGGATATCCGTATGTACGGCTGCAAGTTCTTCCCAGGCCTTGTGGGCAGCAGCTTTGACCTCGGCAGCAGGAATATCCTGGAATTCTTCCACAAGGCGGTTTGTCAGGATATCCTCGGAAGTAAATGCCAGGAACGGGTTGCGGAAGGTGATGGAGGGATCACTGAGCTCGTCCACATTGTTTTTGATATTTTCCGCATAGGAAGTAACGATCGGGCAGTTATAATGGTTGACCGCATCCGGGAACTCGTTGCGTTCGTAAGGGATGCATGGGTAGAAGATAAATTTCACACCGTTACGGATCAGCCATGTGACATGTCCGTGAGCAAGCTTGGCCGGGTAGCATTCGGATTCACTTGGGATGGATTCGATACCCAGCTCGTAGATCTTACGTGTGGAAGTAGGAGAAAGTACCACCTGGTATTTCAGCTCTGTAAAGAAGGTATACCAGAACGGGTAATTTTCAAACATGTTCAGAACACGTGGGATACCAACCTGTCCACGGGTAGCCTTATCTGCGGAAAGTGGTTCATAGGAAAAGAGCCTCTTATATTTGTAATCGAAAAGGTTCGGGATATGATCCTTGTTCTTTTCTTTTCCAAGTCCGCGCTCACAGCGGTTTCCGCTGATGTATTTACGGCCGCCGGAGAATTTGTTGATGGTCAGACGGCAGTTGTTGGTACATCCGCGGCAGTTTGCCATGGAGGTGGTGTACTGGAGGCTGTTGATCTGATCGATGGAAAGCATGGAAGTTTTTTCACCCTCCTGATAGCGCTCCCTTGCGATCAGAGCAGCACCGAAAGCACCCATGATCCCGGCGATATCCGGGCGGATGGCCTGGCAGTTGGCAATCTTCTCAAAGCTGCGGAGAACTGCGTCATTATAGAAGGTACCACCCTGTACAACGATATGTTTGCCAAGCTCGGAAGCATCGGAAACCTTGATAACCTTGTAGAGGGCGTTTTTGATAACGGAGTAGGCAAGACCAGCGGAGATATCGGAAACCTCAGCGCCTTCCTTCTGGGCCTGCTTAACTTTGGAATTCATAAATACAGTACAGCGTGTTCCAAGATCAATGGGATGTTTTGCAAAAAGAGCTGCTTTTGCAAAGTCCTGTACTGTGTAGTTCAGAGATTTTGCAAAGGTTTCGATAAAGGAACCGCAGCCTGAGGAACATGCTTCGTTGAGCTGTACACTGTCAACAGTCTGGTTACGGATCTTGATACATTTCATATCCTGACCGCCGATATCCAGGATGCAGTCTACTTCAGGATCAAAGAAAGCAGCTGCGTAATAATGGGAAACGGTTTCGACTTCACCTTCGTCAAGAAGAAGTGCCGCTTTGATCAGGGCTTCGCCGTAACCGGTGGAGCAGGAAAAAGCAATTTCTGCATCTTCCGGAAGAAGGCTGTAAATCTCCTTGATGGAGTTGATGGTGGTTTTCAGCGGGTTTCCGTTGTTACTGCTGTAGAAGGAATAAAGAAGAGTTCCGTCTTCGCTTACCAGCGCGGTTTTTGTTGTGGTAGAGCCGGCGTCGATCCCCAGGAAGCATTTTCCCTTATAGGTGGAAAGATCTCCGGTTTTTACCCTGTAGGCACTCTGACGGTCATGGAAAGCCTGGTAGTCGTCCTCTGTGGCAAAAAGCGGCTCCATACGTTCTACCTCAAAATCCAGCTTGATGGTGGTCCGCATGCGTTCCTTCAGTTCAGTCAGGGAAACGGTAACATCCTGCTTTGCATTCAGGGCGGAGCCGATGGCTGCGAACAGATGAGAGTTGTCTGGTGCGATAATATGTTCATCATCCAGCTTCAGGGTTCGGATAAAAGCAGTCTTCAGCTCAGAAAGGAAGTGAAGAGGCCCGCCAAGGAAGGCAACGTGTCCGCGGATCGGTTTACCGCAGGCAAGACCAGAAATGGTCTGGTTGACAACTGCCTGGAAAATGGAGGCAGAAAGGTCTTCCTTGGTTGCTCCGTCGTTGATCAGTGGCTGGATATCTGTTTTTGCGAAAACACCGCAGCGTGCCGCAATGGGATAAAGTGCCTTGTAATGTTTGGCGTATTCATTAAGACCTGGTGCATCGGTCTGGAGCAGAGATGCCATCTGGTCAATGAAGGAACCGGTACCGCCGGCACAGATGCCATTCATACGCTGCTCTACATTTCCGTTTTCGAAATAGATGATCTTGGCATCCTCGCCTCCAAGCTCGATAGCAACATCCGTCTTTGGTGCCAGCTTCTGCAGGGAAGTGGATACGGCGATAACCTCCTGTACAAAAGGTACTTCCAGATGATTGGCAAGTGTCAGTCCGCCGGAACCTGTAATGACCGGACAGAGTGTCAGTTCACCAAGCTGATCCTCAGCTTTCTGAAGAAGATCTGCAAGGGTTTCCTGGATATTTGCAAAATGTCTCTCATAGTCGGAGAAGACAAGCGTATCGTTTTCGTCTAAGATCGCAATCTTAACAGTGGTGGAACCAATGTCAATTCCAAGTGTGTGTTTCTTCATAAAAAATTGATTTCCTCCTCGTTGTATCTATACAGGGGTTGCCCGACTCTGACATTTCTGTCAGATGGGAGTTGTTTCTTCTTATTATAAAGGATTTTTAAGCGAATATTCTATATTATACGATATCGTTTAAAAAATGGCAATGTAAAAGTTTAACAATCAGTAGCCGTAAAGAAAAAAATGTGTTATGATATTGACTAAAAGTTTTGAAAGATATTTGCATCGCAGTTGGTTATGGCTGTATCTGCGACGCAGATGCTGGGCAGAGACAACTTTAAAATGTTTTTAGAAGGGAAATGAAATGGCAGAATATAAACTGATCACAACAGAAGGAAGAGCGAAAAGGGGCGAGTTTAAGACGGTCCACGGAACGATCCAGACTCCTGTTTTTATGAATGTAGGAACAATTGCAGCAATTAAAGGTGCAGTTTCCACTGTGGATCTTCATGAGATCGGTACACAGGTAGAGCTGTCCAATACCTATCATCTTCATGTGCGCCCTGGCGACAAGGTGGTAAAACAGCTGGGAGGTCTTCATGAATTTATGAACTGGGACAGACCGATCCTTACCGATTCCGGCGGATTCCAGGTGTTTTCGCTGGCGAAGCTTCGTAAGATCAAGGAAGAGGGCGTGTATTTTAACTCTCATATCGATGGTCATAAGATTTTTATGGGACCGGAGCAGAGCATGCAGATCCAGTCAAATCTGGCTTCTACCATTGCAATGGCTTTTGATGAGTGCCCAAGCAGTGTGGCAGACAGGGATTATGTACAGAAATCGGTAGCGCGTACAACACGCTGGCTTAAAAGATGCAAGGATGAGATGGCTCGTCTGAACAGTCTGCCGGATACCATTAACAAGAACCAGCTTCTTTTTGGCATTAACCAGGGGGCTGTTTATGAAGATATCCGTATTGAGCATGCCCAGGCTATCGCGGAGATGGATCTGGACGGCTATGCAGTGGGCGGCCTTGCAGTTGGTGAAAGTCATGAGGAGATGTACCGGATCCTGGATGAGGTAGTTCCGCATTTGCCGCAGAACAAGCCGACGTATCTTATGGGGGTTGGTACCCCGGCCAATATCCTGGAGGGGGTTGAGCGTGGTATTGACTTTTTTGACTGTGTATATCCCAGCCGTAACGGCCGTCATGGTCACGTGTATACCAACCATGGCAAGATGAATCTTTTTAATGCAAAGTATGAGCTGGATTCCAAACCGATCGATGAGGAGTGCCAGTGCCCGACCTGCCGTCATTACAGCAGAGCGTATATCCGTCATCTTCTGAAGGCGAAGGAGATGCTTGGCATGAGGCTTTGCGTTCTGCATAATCTGTATTTCTATAATCATATGATGGAAGAGATCAGGGATGCGCTGGATGCAGGGAATTTTGCGGCTTATAAGAAGATGCGTCTGGAAGGCTTTGAGGAAGGCAGGATCAACGGGAACCGGTAAGTTTTATTTATAAAATTTGTGTAAATTACTTTGATTTTATAAGAAAACTCTTGAAGGTTTTTTGGTTTTTGTGTATGATAGTACGAAGTGACACTTTTAGAGGTCAGTAACGGCGGGGGTACCGCAGATTATTTGTTTTTAGCAGGAGGAATTTGAAATGATCGCATCATCTACAGCGGCAGCTGGCGGACTTAGCGCGGGTCTTGGTATTGTCTGGATCGTAGTTCTGTTTGGAATTATGTATTTTATGATGATCCGTCCGCAGAAGAAGGAGCAGAAGAGAACTCAGACTATGTTGAACAGCATGGAGGTTGGTGACAGTGTTGTTACTACCAGTGGTTTTTATGGTGTTGTTATTGATATGACTGAGGAAGATGTTATTGTTGAGTTTGGTAATAATAAGAATTGCCGTATTCCTATGAGGAAGCAGGCGATTGCTGAGGTTGAGAAGGCTGATCAGGCTTCTGCTTGATGCTTTTTTCGCAATAACTTGAATATGAGAGAGGCACTGCGTTTTTTGTGACGTGGTGTCTTTTTTTGTGTGGATGAACGGACGCCGGGGAAGGGGATGCTGGCTGGTCTGCGGCTTCGTCGGGGGCTGGCTTCTAGGACGCCGGAAATCTGCTAAAAGCGTTTTTCAAAAGTCCGAACTCGCGGCCTGCTGCCGCTCAGACAGCGGACTTTTGAAAAACAACGCAGATTCCCGCCGTCCAAGAATCAGCTCCCCTCCTGCAGAAGCAGAGCCATCCAGCATCCCCTTCCCCGGCTGGTGCTTCCAGTGAGAAATAGTGTCGTTTGACGGTTGGTTGTGGGTCGTCAGCGCTGCGCTGGACGACTGCAATGGCTGAGTTTGTGTTTGATTGGGGGGACGGCTGAGGCGCTGCGCTGTCAGCCTGGATTGCGGATGTGCCTAGAATTGCGGATGTGATGGGAGAATAGCCTTTGATGCCAGCGCGGATGGACTGTGTGGATATGCCTACAATTGTGGATGTGATGGGAATATGACAATTGTAATATTGTATAGAAATAAGTGGATTTTTGGTAAAATTCGTGTAATAATGATGTTACTATCAGAAATGAGAGTGACGATAGCTTTGGAATATCGTAAAATTGTAAATAAGAATGAATTTTCAGAAAGGGGTTGGATTTATGGGTCTTATCAGAGCGGCTGTGGGTGCAGCGGGTGGTACGTTGGCGGATCAGTGGAAGGAGTTTTTTTACTGTGAGGCTATGGATAAAGAAGTGATGGTTGTGAAGGGGACGAAGAGGTCTTCTTCCAGGTCTTCCAATAAGCATGGGAGTGATAATATTATTTCCAGCGGCAGCGGGATCGCTGTGGCGGATGGTCAGTGTATGATGATCGTGGAGCAGGGAAAGGTTGTTGAGGTTTGTGCGGATCCGGGAGAGTATACGTATGATGCTTCTACGGAGCCGAGTATTTTTTCAGGTAGTCTGGGTGACGGAATCAGGAAGACCTTTGATACGATCGGGAAGAGGTTTGCTTTTGGCGGTGATACGGGTAAGGATCAGAGGGTGTATTATTTTAATACCAAGGAGCTTGTGGATAACAAGTTTGGTACTGCTAATCCGATCCCGTTCCGGGTTGTGGATTCCAGGATCGGGCTGGATGTGGATGTGGCTGTGAGATGTCATGGTGTTTATTCCTATAGGATCGCGGATCCCCTTCTTTTTTATACGAATGTGTGTGGAAATGTGGAGCGGGAGTATACCAGAGAGGAGCTGGACGGACAGCTGAAGGCGGAGTTTATCAGTGCGCTGCAGCCTGCTTTCGGAAGGCTTTCGGAGCTGGAGTTGCGTCCGAATCAGATCGTGACTCATAATACGGAGCTGGAGAATGCCATGAATGAGGTGCTTTCTGCCAAGTGGGAGGAGCTTCGTGGGCTTAAGGTGGTCAGTGTGGCACTTGGTTCTGTGACATTGCCGGATGAGGATGCCGAGATGATCAAGCAGGCTCAGCGTACGGCTATGATGCGTGATCCTGCTATGGCTGCGGCTACTCTGACCGGGGCCCAGGCGGATGCTATGAAGGCTGCGGCTTCTAATTCAGCAGGGGCTATGACTGGTTTTATGGGCATGGGTATGGCTGCTAATGCAGGTGGTCTGAATGCTCAGCAGTTGTTTGAGATGGGCCAGAAGCAGCAGGCGCAGCAGCAGAGTGTACAGCAGCAGGCAGCGCAGCCGGTTTCGCCGGCAGGGAACGGAGCAGGGGCTGCGGCTGGTTCCTGGACCTGCAGTTGTGGTGCGGTTTCTTCAGGGAAATTCTGTCCGGAGTGTGGTGCATCGCGTCCGGTGGAGGACAGCTGGACCTGTTCCTGCGGTACGGTGAATAAAGGCAAGTTCTGTATGAACTGTGGAGCGAAGAAACCGGAGAAGAAGATGCAGTATCGCTGCAGCAGGTGCGGATGGGAACCGGCAGATCCGGAGAATCCACCGAAATTCTGCCCGGAGTGCGGTGATCCGTTCGGACCGGAGGATGCAGTATAGATCAGAAAGAGAGATGGTCAGGAGCAAAATGCAGGGTAACTCCTGCCGGTTGTTGGATACAGAATGATGAAGTGAGGTGAATATATGGCGAAGATGCAGGAGTTTAAGTGTCCGTGCTGTGGTGGCTCCATAGAGTTTGACAGTTCTGTGCAGAAGATGAAGTGTCCGTTTTGTGATACGGAGTTTGATGTCGGGACGTTATCGGAATATGCCCAGACTGTGGAGGAAGAGCAGCCTGAGGATATGAGCTGGTCGGATGAGGCCGGCAGTGAGTGGCAGGACGGGGAGAGTGAGGGGCTGCGTACCTATGTGTGCAAGTCCTGCGGCGGTGAGATCGTGGGAGATGCCAATACGGCAGCAACGGCCTGCCCGTTTTGCGGAAGTCCGGTGGTAATGACCGGGCAGCTGTCCGGTGCACTGAAGCCGGATTATGTGATCCCGTTTAAGCTGGACAAGAAAGCGGCAAAGGAGAGGCTGAAAAAGCATCTTACCGGTAAGAGGCTTCTGCCGAAAGCATTTAAGTCAGAGAATCATATCAGCGAGGTTAAGGGCATCTACGTTCCGTTTTGGCTGTATGACACAGACGCAGATGCAGATATCCGTTACCGTGCAACAAAGACCCGGTTCTGGAGCGATAGTGATTATGATTATACGGAGACTAGCTATTATGCAGTACACAGAAGTGGTTCTCTTGGTTTTGATCATGTACCGGTGGATGGCTCTGCCAGCATGGAAAATGATCTGATGGAGTCTATAGAGCCTTTTGATTTCAAAGAAGCGGTGGATTTTCAGACTGCGTATCTGGCTGGATATTTTGCAGATAAATATGATGTGACAGCCAGCGAGTGTGAGGAACGTGCCAATGAGCGTATCCGCCGCAGCACAGAGGCTGCATTCCGGGATACGGTGAGAGGATACGCCAGTGTGGTACCGGAGAATACCAGTATCCGGCTTCATAACGGGACAACGAAATATGCGTTATATCCCGTATGGATCCTGCAGACGAAGTGGAAGGGTGATAATTACATATTTGCCATGAATGGTCAGACAGGGAAATTTGTGGGAAATCTGCCTACAGACAAGAACGCTTTTGCACGATGGTTCCTGGGAACAACGGGGGTCGTGAGTGTGATCACTTATATTATCCTGTATCTGATCTGGGCTTTGTAGGGAGGTGGATGCCATGAAAAAAAGAATATCTGTATTTTTGATATCGATCCTTTTGTATCTGGCATGTGCTTTTCCAGTATGGGCAGGCACCGTAAGCCGTCTGGATGACCAGGCGGGCCTTCTGGATGCAGAGCAGCAGGAGAGCCTGAGCAGTACTCTGGATGAGATCAGTGAGCGGGATCAGGTAGATGTTGTGGTCGTTACCGTTAACAGTCTTGAGGGAAAAACAGCCCAGGCGTATGCGGAGGATTATTTTATTGACCATGGATATGGACAGGGGGAAAATGGTGACGGTATTTTATTCCTGTTGGATATGGGAGACCGTAACTGGGCCATTGCAACACACGGATATGCGATAGAAGTGTTTACGGATGCCGGACAGTCCTACATCATGGATCAGGTGAAGCCTTATTTAAGTGACGGTGATTATAACGAAGCGTTTCATAAGTTTGCCACGGAATGCGATGATTTTATCACGCAGGCAGATGAGGCAGAGCCATACGATGTGGAAAACCTTCCGGATGAGCCTTTTGCGGTTGGGATAAACCTGCTGATCGCTCTTGCTGTGGGGCTTGTGGTAGGATTACTGGTGACCGGAAATATGAGAAGAAAGCTGAAAACTGTGCGAAAACAGGATTGGGCGGCTTCTTATGTGCGGCAGGGCAGTATGAATGTGACCAGAAGTAATGATTTTTACCTCTACAGTACGGTATCAAAATCCGCAAAACCGAAAAATGAGGACAGTAACGGTGGTTCCAGCACCCATACCTCATCTTCCGGTGATACCTTCGGTGGTTCCAGCGGGAAATTCTGAGAAGATCATCAGGAAAAACAGAATATGATAAAAAAAGAAAGACTGCTGTACCGGAATGGTAGGGCAGTTTTTCTTTTTTCTGTGTGCGAAAGTATGGCTCTGTGGCGGCAGAAACAGGGAATTGCCGTTTATTTTTTGCATTCCGGAAATAACTTTATCTATTTAATAGGTTGAAATCCGTCGAAAAGTGCGTTATGATAATAACAATTATCCACACCAGTGCGTTAAAATTTTACAGCACAGGGGAAATCGGAGGAGTGAATAAAATGGAGTACAAGATTGCCCTGATTCCGGGAGACGGAATCGGTCCGGAGATTGTTGCCGAGGCCAAAAAAGTTTTAGACAGAGTATGTGAGAAATACAGTCATAAATTTTCATACACAGAGGTTCTTTTAGGAGGGGCATCCATTGATGCTCACGGAGTACCTCTTACAGAGGAAGCCATTGCCCAGGCAAAAGCTTCTGATGCAGTACTGATGGGTTCCATTGGCGGTGATGCCAAGACATCCCCGTGGTATAAGCTGGAGCCGTCCAAACGTCCGGAGGCAGGTCTTCTTGCGATCCGTAAGGCGCTGAACCTGTTTGCAAACCTTCGTCCGGCGTATCTTTACAATGAGCTTCGTGATGCCTGCCCGCTCCGTGATGAGATCATCGGAGATGGTTTTGACATGATCATCGTAAGAGAGCTTACAGGAGGTCTTTACTTCGGAGCAAGAAAGACTACTGAGGAGAACGGAGTCCGCACAGCGGTAGATACTCTTTCTTATAATGAGAATGAGATCCGCCGTATTGCCATTAAGGCATTTGAGATCGCACGTAAGAGAAGAAATAAGGTTACAAGTGTAGATAAAGCCAATGTTCTTGATTCTTCCAGACTCTGGAGAAGTGTAGTGGAGGATGTGGCAAAGGATTATCCGGATGTAACACTGGAGCATATGCTGGTTGATAACTGTGCAATGCAGCTGGTACGTGATCCGAAGCAGTTTGATGTTATCCTTACAGAAAACATGTTTGGAGATATCCTCTCTGATGAGGCAAGTATGGTGACCGGTTCCATCGGAATGCTTTCCTCCGCAAGCTTAAATGAGACAAAGCTTGGTCTCTATGAGCCGAGCCATGGTTCTGCACCGGATATCGCAGGCCAGAACAAGGCAAACCCCATCGCAACCATTCTTTCCGCTGCCATGATGCTGAGATATTCTCTGGATCTTGATAAAGAAGCAGATGCTGTGGAAACAGCAGTACAGAAGGTTCTCACAGAGGGTTACAGAACAGGAGATATCATGTCTGACGGATGCAAGCTTGTCGGAACCAAAGAGATGGGCGATCTGATCGCAGATGCCATTGCATAAATAAAGCGGGACAGAGAGAAGAAAACGAAACAGAACAGAAAAAACCGGTACCTGGAAGAGGAAGTCTATAAACAGATACCGGATCCTATCGTAAAGAATAAAAAGGAGAGACCTTAAAAATGAAAAGTGATACCGTAAGAAAAGGCACACAGCAGGCACCACATCGTTCCCTGTTCAATGCCCTTGGAATGACAAAGGAAGAAATGGACAAACCACTGGTAGGAATCGTAAGCTCTTATAACGAGATCGTACCGGGACATATGAACCTTGACAAAATTGTAAATGCTGTAAAGCTCGGCGTTGCAATGGCTGGCGGCACACCGGTTGTATTTCCGGCGATCGCAGTATGTGACGGAATCGCAATGGGACACGTTGGAATGAAATATTCCCTTGTAACACGTGACCTGATCGCAGATTCCACAGAGGCCATGGCACTGGCTCATCAGTTTGATGCTCTGGTCATGGTTCCCAACTGTGACAAAAACGTACCTGGTCTTCTGATGGCAGCGGCAAGGATCAACGTTCCTACTGTATTCGTAAGCGGCGGTCCGATGCTTGCCGGCCATGTAAAAGGGCACAAAACCAGTCTTTCCAGTATGTTTGAGGCAGTAGGATCCTATGCAGCAGGAACCATCACAGCAGATGATCTGGAAGAATTCGAGAACAAAACCTGCCCGACCTGCGGATCATGTTCCGGTATGTACACTGCGAACAGCATGAACTGCCTGACAGAGGTTCTCGGTATGGGACTGAAAGGAAACGGTACCATCCCGGCAGTATACTCTGAACGTATCCGTCTTGCAAAGCATGCAGGAATGCAGGTAATGGAAATGTACAGAAGGAACATCCGCCCAAGAGACATTATGACAAAAGAGGCAGTTTTAAATGCACTTACAGTAGATATGGCACTTGGATGCTCCACAAACAGTATGCTTCATCTTCCGGCTATCGCACATGAGATCGGAATGGATTTTGATATCAGCTTTGCAAATGAGATCAGTGAGAAGACCCCGAACCTTTGCCACCTTGCACCGGCAGGCCCGACCTACATGGAAGATCTTAATGAGGCCGGTGGTGTCTATGCGGTCATGAATGAGCTGAACAAGCTGGGACTTCTCCATACAGAGTGTATGACAGTAACCGGAAAAACAGTAGGTGAGAATATCAAAAACTGTGTAAACCTGAATCCGGATGTTATCCGCCCGATCGACAATCCGTATACAAAGACAGGCGGACTTGCAGTACTGAAAGGAAACCTTGCACCGGATGGTGGTGTTGTAAAACGTTCTGCAGTTGTACCGGAGATGCTGGTACATGAAGGTCCTGCACGTGTATTTGACAGCGAGGATGACGCAATTGTTGCCATCAAGGGCGGTAAGATCGTAGAGGGAGATGTTGTGGTTATCCGCTACGAGGGACCAAAGGGTGGTCCTGGAATGCGAGAGATGCTGAATCCTACATCTGCTATTGTGGGAATGGGACTTGGTTCTTCCGTAGCCCTGATCACCGACGGACGTTTCAGTGGTGCATCCAGAGGAGCCGCTATCGGACACGTATCACCGGAGGCAGCAGTAGGCGGCCCGATCGCACTGGTTGAGGAAGGCGATATCATCAGCATCAATATTCCGGAGCTGAAACTGGAGATCAAGGTTTCAGATGAAGAGATGCAGGCTAGAAGAGAAAAATGGCAGCCAAGAGAGCCGAAGGTGACAACCGGATATCTGGCAAGATACGCTTCCATGGTAACATCCGGAAACCGTGGTGCGATCCTGGAAGTACCGAAAGCAAAATAAGGAGGAACGAAAGATATGCAGCTTACAGGTGCAGAGATCATCGTAGAATGTCTGAAGGAACAGGGCGTTGATACCGTATTTGGATATCCGGGCGGCGCGATCCTGAATGTTTACGATGCCTTATATGAATACAAAGATGAGATCACACATGTACTGACCTCCCACGAGCAGGGTGCATCCCATGCTGCTGACGGTTATGCAAGAGCGACCGGAAAGGTAGGTGTCTGCCTGGCAACCTCCGGTCCAGGAGCAACTAACCTGGTAACAGGGATCGCGACTGCATACATGGATTCCGTACCGATGGTAGCCATTACTGCAAACGTAGGAAGACCACTCCTGGGAAGAGATTCTTTCCAGGAGGTTGATATCGCAGGTATCGTAATGCCTGTAACAAAATACAGTTTCATCGTAAAGAATATCGAAGATCTTGCAGATACGTTAAGAAGAGCATTTTATATTGCAAAAAGCGGAAGACCCGGCCCGGTGCTTGTGGATGTCCCGAAGGATATCACAGGAATGAAATATGAATATGAGCCATGTCATCCGGCTACGGTTAACCGTGAGATCAAAAGTATCCGTAAAGAAGATATTGATCAGGCACTGGAAATGATCAGAGAGGCAGAGAAACCGTTTATTTTTGTTGGCGGCGGATGTGTGATCTCCGGTGCTGACCAGGAAGTACGTGAGCTGGCTCGCAGGATCCAGGCTCCTGTCTGCGATACTCTGATGGGCAAGGGTACCTTCCCGGGAGAAGATCCTCTCTATACAGGTATGGTAGGTATGCACGGAACCAAGACTTCCGATCTTGGCGTAACAGAGTGCGATCTTCTTATTGTTCTCGGTGCACGCTTCAGTGACCGTGTAACAGGAAATACCAAAACTTTTGCACATAATGCAAAAATCCTTCAGATCGATGTGGATGCTGCGGAGATCAATAAAAATATCAAAGTGGATGCCAGTGTGATCGGTGATGTGAAGGAAGTGCTGAAACGCCTTCTGGAGGAAATTCCGAAGAAAGAACATCCGGAGTGGATCGCACATATCCAGGAATTGAAATCAAAATATCCGCTGAATTATGATCACACACAGCTTACAGGTCCGTATATTATAGAGAAGCTTTATGAGTTGACCAACGGTGATGCGATCATCTCCACAGATGTTGGACAGCATCAGATGTGGGCGGCGCAGTATTATAAATACAAAGAGCCGAGAACTCTTCTTACTTCCGGCGGACTTGGAACCATGGGCTATGGCCTTGGCGCTGCAATTGGCGCGAAGATGGGCAGACCGGAAAAAACAGTTGTAAATATAGCAGGTGACGGATGCTTCCGTATGAATATGAATGAGCTGGCAACAGCTGCACGCTGTGGCAGACAGCTGATCCAGATTGTTATGAACAATCATGTACTGGGAATGGTGCGTCAGTGGCAGACGCTTTTCTATGGAAAGAGATATTCTTCCACAGTACTGGATGACGCCGTTGATTTTGTGAAATTATCAGAGGCGCTGGGTGCAAAAGCCATTCGTGTGACAAAGATGGAGGATGTGGAGCCTGCACTTAAGATGGCACTGGCAGCAGAGGGACCTGTCGTTCTGGATTGCTGGATCGATCAGGATCTGAGTGTGTTCCCGATGGTACCGGCTGGTGCGAACCTTGATGATGTATTTGACGAGGAGGATATGAAGAAACATGAGTAGAGTGTATAATTTTTCTGCCGGACCGGCAGTGCTTCCAGAGGAAGTACTCAAAGAAGTAGCGGATGAGATGATGGATTATAACGGCACAGGAATGTCTGTTATGGAAATGAGCCACAGAAGTGCAGCTTTTCAGGAGATCATTGATACTGCAGAGAAAGATCTTCGCGAGCTTATGAACATTCCGGATAACTACAAGGTACTTTTCCTTCAGGGAGGAGCATCCCAGCAGTTTGCCATGATCCCGATGAACCTTATGAAAAACAAGGTCGCAGATTATATCGTAACAGGACAGTGGGCAAAAAAAGCTTATCAGGAAGCTCAGAAATACGGAAAAGCAAACAAGATCGCCTCTTCTGAAGATAAAACCTTCAGCTATATCCCGGACTGCAGTGATCTGCCGATCAGCCCGGATGCAGACTACGTATACATCTGTGAGAACAACACCATTTACGGCACAAAATTCAAAAAACTTCCAAACACAAAAGGTAAGACTCTGGTAGCAGATGTATCCTCCTGCTTCCTGTCTGAGCCGGTGGATGTAAGCAAATATGGTATTATCTATGGCGGTGTTCAGAAGAACATCGGACCGGCAGGCATGGTTATCGTGATCATCCGTGAGGACCTGATCACAGAGGATGTTCTTCCGGGAACCCCAACCATGCTTACTTATAAGACACATGCAGACGCAGGCTCTCTTTACAATACGCCGAATGCTTACTGCATCTATGTATGCGGAAAAGTATTTAAATGGCTGAAGAAGATGGGCGGTCTGGAAGTGATGAAACAGCGCAATGAGGAAAAAGCAAAAATCCTTTATGATTACCTGGATTCCAGCAAGCTGTTCAAAGGAACTGTAGTTCCGGAAGACAGATCTCTTATGAATGTACCGTTCGTAACCGGTGACAAGGAAATGGATGCCAAGTTTGTCAAAGAGGCAACTGAAGCAGGACTTGTAAACCTGAAAGGACACCGTACTGTTGGCGGAATGCGTGCCAGCATCTACAATGCCATGCCAAAGGCCGGCGTAGAGGCACTGGTTGCATTCATGAAAAAATTCGAGGAGGAGAATGCATAATGTTCCAGTATCATTGCCTGAATCCGATCGCTGAAAAAGGTCTGAAACTTTTTGGCGATAATTATAAAAAAACAGAGACCGCTGACCAGTGTGACGCAATCCTTGTAAGAAGTGCAAAAATGCACGACATGGAGCTGCCGAAGAGCGTTTGCGCAGTTGCACGTGCAGGTGCAGGCGTCAATAATATTCCGGTTAAGGAGTATGCAGAGAAGGGCGTTGTTGTATTCAACACACCTGGAGCCAACGCAAACGGCGTAAAAGAGCTGGTACTTGCAGGTATGCTCCTTGCATCCAGAGATATCGTAGGAGGTATCGAGTGGGTTGCACAGGAGAAAGATAAAGAGCACATCGGCAAGCTTGCCGAGAAGCAGAAAAAACAGTTCGCAGGATGCGAGATCAGCGGCAAAAAGCTTGGTATCATCGGTCTTGGAGCCATCGGAGCCATGGTGGCAAACGCAGCATGCGGTCTTGGCATGGAAGTATATGGCTATGACCCATATCTTTCTATTGATGCGGCATGGAATCTGTCCAGAACCATCAAGCACAGCAAGAGCCTGGATGAGATCTACAGCCAGTGCGATTATATCACCATTCATGTGCCGCTTCTTGACAGCACTAAGAAGATGATCAACAAAGAAGCTTTTGATAAGATGAAGGACGGCGTGGTTCTTCTGAATTTTGCAAGAGATCTTCTTGTTGATGAGGATGCTCTGATCGAGGCTGTTGAGAGTGGCAAGGTTAAGAAGTATGTAACTGACTTTGCAAATGAGACAGTTGCAGGACGCGAGGGTATTCTGGTAACTCCGCATCTTGGTGCGTCTACAGAGGAATCTGAAGAGAACTGTGCAGAGATGGCTGTAAAAGAGATCCGTGATTACCTTGAGAATGGTAATATCAAAAATTCTGTTAATTATCCGAACTGTGATATGGGTACCTGTGTGGCTGTCGGAAGAATCTCTCTTGCGCACAGCAACACACCGAATATGATCAGTCAGGTTACCAAGATCCTTGGATCTGAGGGACTGAATATTGCGGATATGACGAATAAGAGTAAAGGGGAGTTTGCTTATACTCTTATAGATCTTGAGAGTGCGGCGTCTGCTAAGGCGTTAGATGAACTCAAGGAGATTGAGGGAATGTACAGGGTGCGTGTTGTTAAGTAAAGTAACAAGAGGTTAGAAATACTTTTTTTTAAATACTGTGTGGCGTTTGCTTTTTTGGCGAATGGCATGCAGTATTTTTTTGAGGAAAAAGGAAAACCGCAAAGGGGCCGCAAAGCCGCGGCCCCTCTGCACACCCCTCGGGCTTTTTTTAGGAGTGCTTGGTTGTGGAGGACGGGAGTTTTGTTGACTTGTGTCTGTATGCGACGGTGCTGGGAACGAAAGGTTGAGCCGATGGAGGAGAACGGCCTGAAGGGGTTGTTGAGAGTGAAAAAGTCTTGAGGCCGTTATAGGTATGTGACGGTATTGGATGTGGAAGGTTGAGCCGAGAGTGAGGGTGGGAGGGCGTTGATAGGTCTCGATGTGCGGGGCACATCTGCGGATTTTTTGGAATAATATAGAAGTGAATTTGAGTGGTAAATATATCAAATGCAGATATATTAAATGATCAAATGTAAATATATCAAATGTAAATATACCAAATTCAAATATATCAAATGATCAAATGTAAATATATCAAATGCAAATATATCAAATGTAAATATATCAAATGCGAATATATTAAATGTAAATATATCAAATACAAATATAATGTGCAAATATAATATGCGTAATGATATTGGCTGTAAATTTTTATACGATAAGACATTAATAAAAATATATGATATAACAGGGAAAATATGTAGAACACACAACAATTGGCGGATAGGCGCGAAGCGCTGTTTCCGCGGTACGTGCCCGGAAAGAGGGGGTGCAGGGGGAGAAAAACGGGCTTCGTAACTTTGAGTGCTTTCTCCCCCTGCGGTGTTTTCTCAGCTTTTCAAAGCCAATAAACAAAAAAATAATTCAATAAAAGAAAAACATACACTACTTGCGGGATGCAATGAAGTCAAGAACTTCATCTCTTTCAGGCATTACGCGGAGTGCTCCCTTCTTTGTTGTGATGAGAGAAGCTGCTGCATTTGCAAAAGTAAGCAGCTCTGCGAGATTTTCGTCAGTGAGATCCTCAAGACCGTGTTCCAGCACATAATTCAGGGTGCTTGCACAGAAGGTGTCTCCTGCACCGGTGGTTTCAATGGTTTTTTCCTGAAGGAAAGGAGCAGCCTCGACCTTCCGTCCGCGATAATAAGCGCGGCTTCCGTCTTTTCCCATTGTGATCAGCACAAGCGGGATATGATATTTTTCTTCGATAAGGGCAGCACCCTTGTCATAATCTGCTGTGTCAAAAAGAAATTCCACTTCATTATCAGAAATCTTCAGTACATCACAGCGTTCCATGCCGTATTCGATCTCTTTGCGGGCATCGTTCAGATCCTTCCAGAGTGGAGGGCGTAAGTTCGGGTCAAAGGTGATGATGCATCCGGCTTCTTTTGCCACGTCAAGAGCATAGCGGGTTGCTTCACGGACACCCTCATGTGTGGAAGAAAGCGTGCCGAAATGGAAAATCCTGGAATTGCGGATCAGATCGGCATCTACCTCATCCTTTGTCAGCATCATATCTGCACCTGGATTACGGTAGAAAGAAAAATCACGGTCTCCGTCCGGGTAAGTATGTACAAAAGCAAGGGTAGTGTGAATTTCATCGTCCATGACAAGATTTCTGGTATCAATGCCGCATTCTTCTACGGCAGCCTTCAGCTGTTTGCCGAACATGTCGTTTCCGACCTTTCCGATAAATGCAGTTTTTTTGCCAAGACGGTTCAGCATGGCAAGAACGTTACAGGGAGCTCCGCCCGGGTTTGCCTCGAAAGTAGGGTTTCCCTGGGAACTGTCACCGTTTTCTGTGAAGTCGATCAGAAGCTCGCCGAGAGCTGTTACATCATACTGTCTGTTTTCCATTGATGATTCCTCCTGATAAGTTATTTGTTTCATATTCTGCTTCATATTATAATCGTTACACATGATTTTGGGAAGAACCAAATCGAATTATTTTCTGTTCTGTTACCGGTTACTTGTGGTGCTTTTTGCGAAGATTAGAACTGTTATCTTTATTTTTCTGTAAAATGGTGGTAAACTTAGTCTATAAAACAACAAATATGATGGAGGAGACGATTATGGCTGATAAAGCGTATGAATATATGGATTGGCCCCGGATCGAGGCGATCGTTTATGGGGAGGAGGCATCACCTCGTGATGTGATGCAGCCAAGGGTAACAGAGGATGGCGTTCTGATCCAGGGATTTTTTCCGGGAGCGGATGCTGCAGAGGTTGTTGTAGGGGAAAAGAGTTATCCGATGATCCTGGAAGATGAGGCTGGTTATTATGCTGTAATGCTTCCACTGAAAAGGATTCCGGAATATCGTTTCCGTGTGATAAGAGGAAGCAGGAAAGAGACTTTTTACGATGCGTATGAATGTCCATGCCAGATCACGGAAGAGGAGGAACGAGCTTTTTGTGCCGGTGTCTATTACAAGGCATATGAGAAGCTGGGAGCGCATCCGGGGACCTGTGGCGAGGTAGAAGGAACATATTTTGCTGTCTGGGCACCCAATGCAATCCGTGTCAGTGTGGTCGGTGATTTTGACAGGTGGGATGGAAGGCGTCTTCCGATGCATCGGATGCCAATGTCCGGAATTTTTGAGATTTTTGTTCCAGGTGTACAGGCAGGGGCCTCTTACCAGTATGAGATCAAGATCAAAGGCGGCAATGTACAGCGGAAGTCTGATCCTTACGGAAATGGAACCCAGGGAGCGCCGTCTGTGATTTCTGTTGTAACAGAGCTGGGGGAGTTTTTATGGCAGGATGAAGCGTGGATGAAGGAACGTGAAAGGTTTGCCAGCCGTGAAGTTCCGGTTTCTATTTATGAAACGGATGTAACAGAGTGGAAAAACAGTGGTGAATTGGTGGAGTTTCTGAAGGAAACCGGTTATACGCATGTAGAATTTCATCCGGTGATGGAGTATCTTGACCGAAGTTCAGGAGGATATTCTACGTCTGTGTATTATGCTGTGACTACCCGTTTTGGGACTGCGGCAGATTTCCGGACACTGGTAGAGGATCTTCATCAGGCAGGGATTGGCGTGATCCTGGACTGGACACCGGCTCAGTTTCCGCGGTTTGATGCAGGGCTTGAGAAATTTGACGGAACTCCTCTTTATGAAGTACAGGATCCGGCTATGGCCGTTCATCCGATGTGGGGCACCATGCTTTATAATTACGGAAGTCCTATGGTCAAAGATTTCCTTATTTCCAATGCGTTTTTCTGGCTGGATGAATTTCATGTGGACGGATTTCGGATGGATGATGTAGATGCGATGCTGTATCTGGATTTTGGAAGAGAGGCGGGCCAGTGGACGGCTAATCTTTATAGTTCCAATGAGAACCTTCAGGCAATGGAGTTTCTGAAGCATCTGAATTCTATTGTGAAGAAGCAGTATCCGGGGATTCTTCTGATCGCACAGGAGGATGGTTTATGGCCGCAGCTTACAGACAGTGTGGAGAATGATCATCTGGGGTTTGACTATAAATGGAGTGGTGGCTGGACAAAGGATCTTCTTTCTTACCTGGAAGCAGAGCCTTTGGACAGACGAAATTATTATGATCAGCTGACGCTTTCCATGATGTATGCATATAGTGAGCATTATGTACTGACTCTGGGGAAGAGAGATGTGGGTACGTTAAAAGAGTTTCAGGAGAAGCTTCCGGGATCTTCAAGGCAGAAGGATGCTCAGCTGCGTGCTGCGTATGGCTATCTGATGCTTCATCCGGGTGTGAAGATGACTGCGCCGGATGGGGATGTGGGGCCGGAAATGAGGGCGTATCTGCATGATCTGAATGAACTTTACAGGAATCATCCGGCGTTGTATGCAATGGATGGTAATTCGGATGGGTTTGAGTGGATCCAGTTTACCAGCTATGATGAGAATGTGGTTGCGTTTCTTCGTAAGACGGAAAAGCCGGAAGAAACGATTCTTGCGGTGTGTAATTTTTCACCGGTATCTTATGACAGTTACCGGGTTGGTGTGCCTTTTGCGGGGAAATATAAGGAAATTTTCAACAGTGACAGTGAAAAGTTTGGCGGACAGGGTGTGGTGAACGCACGGGCGAAAGCGGCTATTCATATGGAGTGTGATAACAGGGAGTTTTCTTTGAAGCTGAAGCTTCCGGCTTATGGTGTGGCGGTATTTGGGTGTACACCGGAGAAGGGGGATGTGAAGAAAAACTCTGTGAAGAAAGGAAATGTGAAAAAGACTGTGGGGAAAAGCAGGGGAAAGCGTATGGATAAGGCGAAAATGAAGGTGGTTGAAAAATCTGTGGCTGTAAAGGATGCGGTAAAGGTTGTGAAACGGGTGGCTTCTCGCAGGAAGGGGGCTTCCGGGGATGAGTGATGGTTTGTGAATTAAATGGGAATATGGTTGGGGGTGATTGGTGTGGTGAGGATTTAAGTGGATTGTAGGAAAAAGTGCTTGCATTTTTTGTAAAATACGGTATAATATCAGTTGTGTTTAGCACAAGCTGGAATAGCTCAGTCGGTAGAGCACTTCACTCGTAATGAAGGGGTCGTGAGTTCGAGTCTCATTTCCAGCTTATATATGACTGATGGGAGTCCGGTGTCTTTGGAATATGAAGATGCCGGGCTTTTTTTGGTGTGTATGGATGTGGTCGAGGGACGCCAGAGGAAGGTGGTATCACTCCGGGGATGGATGCAAGCGGGGATGTTTTTGAGGTTTTGAGAGGTGGATGCGGTTGAGGGACGCCAGAGGAAGGTGGCATCGCTCCGGGCAGGGACTCCGTCGGGG